>SZPD01000465.1 GCA_030263515.1 Anaerolineae bacterium CFX9
GCGGCGGCATTCTGCCTTGGGTTATCTCAGCCCTGCCGAATTCGAGCAGCTCGCCTGCCCCTGACATTCTGACTGTCCGTTGAATCGGGGATAGGTCAATACCAAGTGGCAGAACTTCAAGACGGTTCTGCTTAAAGCGCAAATCGCGTGCGAAAACAGCGGCAATGATCCCGCAGACCATTTTACCGATGCCAGTAAAATGGTCGCCATCGGCTCAGACGCGAAACGCGAAGTTGAGGACATGCACCTCTCGCGCTACGCTTGCTACCTCGTCGTCCAGAATGCTGATCCCGCCAAAGAAGTTGTCGCGCTCGGTCAGACTTACTTCGCAGTGCAAACCCGCCGTCAGGAACTTGGCGATGCGGGCGCGTTGGCCGAACTGACCGAACAACAGCGCCGCCTACTCTTGCGCCAGCGGATTAAAGCTCAAAACACCGACCTGGCATCAGCGGCGAAGAACGCAGGCGTTATCACCTCACAGGATTTTGCTATCTTCCAGAATCACGGCTATCGGGGCTTATACAACGGATTGACTGCAGAAGGCATTCACAAGCGAAAGAGGCTGAAGAAAAGTCAGCATATCCTTGACCATATGGGCGCGACGGAGCTGGCTGCCAATCTCTTTCGCAGCACACAAGCGGAGGAAAAGCTGCGGCGGGATCAGGTGGAGGGTAAAGATGCCGCCAACGACGTGCATTATCAGGCGGGCGTCGTTGTGCGCCGGGCGATTGCCGAACTCGGCGGCACGATGCCCGAAGATTTACCGACCGCAGACAGCATCAAGAAGCTAGAACGCGCCGAGAAGAAACGCCTTACCGCCCCGAAATTAAAAGGCAAGAAGGCTAATGAGAGTTGATTGAACCCTACATACCCTGCATGATTTTTCCCTCACGCATGAACGGTATGTAGGGTTTGAACGGTTTTTCAGCGAGTTTCGTAAATCACTGCCACGTCGTAACGCCGCATCATGTCCATCACGTCGAGTGGCTTAACGGCATAGGTGATGCCATCCATGCCGCGCTTGCGTCCCGCTTCGTCCAGTAGATGTAACCGCTTGATGATGTGCCCAATCCACTGCGAGTCACCCATCTTCTCGACCGGCTGACCAATTAGGCGCGCTACTTTCTCGCGCAGCGCCGCTGCCTTGATCCAGACGACACTGGTCTGCCCGCGTGTCAGCAGTTCGAGCGCCTGCAAGACCGCTTCTTCGCGCTCACTGAGCGCCTTGCCCTGGCTGATTTGTTCGTCGTTTTCTGCTGCCGCTGCGATGGCTTGCAGCAGTCCGGTCACTTGTCCTTGTTCTTCAAAAAACGCCGCCAGCGCAACCAGGGGTGACCACAATTCGCTGGATCGGTTGTGCAAGGTGTGTAGCGCCGGACGCTCGAAATAGTTGGTGTAGAGGTAGGGAAACGCCGTCAGTGCCAGCATGTAAAGCTGATGACGGACTGCCGCGCCGTCGAAGTCCGGCGGAAAGGACGGCATTTTCTTGTCGGTGCGCCGCATGGGGATTGCGATGCATCGGCTGGCGAGAATGTCCTCCAGCCCGGCAATCGCCGCTAGAATCTTCGGCGAGTACACGTCGAATGCCTGCGGTTTCATGTCTTCACCGATCAGTCGGATGGCAGGCATTCCCTGTTTGTAGCCGCTGTTCAAGAGCTGACGGATTTGCTGCATTCCGGGGTCTTTGGGGTTGTGATAGCGCTCGGCTTCGTCGATGCCAACCGTGCAGCTTGTGTAATGGATCAACCGGAACATCGATGGTCCGGTCGGGTCGGATGTGCTGACCATGTTGAACGCTAGCGGCTGCATCACGCGCATGACGGTCGATTTGCCGCTGTTCTTCGGACCATTCAACGCCAGATACGGATAGGCGGGGAACATCGTGTAGAAGTAGGTGCCAATCGTCCACAGGGCGAGAATGGCGCTTTCAACCTCCGAGCGAAAATCGACATAGCGCGTAAAGAGGTCATGCACTGTCTTGAAGACCTGACCGGGGTCGCTGGTTTCGCCATTTAAGTACCGCTGAATGTCGCTGAAACGCCAGCGCATCAGGAAGTCCGAGCCTTCTGGCAGCACGCGCAAGGCAATTTCTTTGCCGTTGAGGGGGATGATCTGCGCGTCGCTGACACGAACGAGTTCGCGTGACGATGTAACCAGATACGGCTGTGTGTTCAGGCGATTATCTTTCGTCCGCTCGACCACCGAAACGGTCACGAGCGCGACATCGCGCTGGAAACCAAGTGCTGGCGACAGCAGCGGAATGTCGTCGCCGAGGATTTGCGGCATTTCGTCTGCTGCTTGCTTTGCCTGTTCGGTTTTCGCCCGCGCTGCCTTGAGCAGATCGTTGAACACCCGCCCTTTGATGCCGAGTTTCGCCAGCGCCGCGCGAAAGTCGCTCAGTTCCATCTCATCGAGACTGATGGCGTGCTGGAACAGGTCGCGTACCGCGTCCTTGCGTTCCAGCCCTACCAGAAAGGTGACACGTTCGATCTCGGTTTGCAGCCATG
>SZPD01000037.1 GCA_030263515.1 Anaerolineae bacterium CFX9
AAAGAGATTGGGAAGCTCATCGATGCTGGTGCGCCGGATGAACCTGCCCACGCTGGTGATGCGCGGATCGTCCTTGATTTTGGGATGGCGCGGGTCCAGCTCATGTGATCTGACCAGTTCATCGCGCATCTGATCGGCGTTGGGGATCATACTGCGGAACTTGATCATGTTGAACAGGTGGCCGTTCTCGCCCACGCGCTGCGCCTTGTAGAAGATAGGCCCATCCCCCTCCAGCCTGATCGCCAGCGCCACCAGCGCAAAGAGCGGGATGATCAGGGGCAGAAAAAGGATGATCAGCGCCATATCCAGCGCCCGCTTGAGCAGCCGGTTACTGCCCTTGAGCGGCACATGCCCATTGACGCGCAGCAGCGGGATGCCGTCTACATTTTCGACCATCACCTGCCGCATATTGAGCTGGAACAGATCGGGAACCACGCTGACTTCGACACGGTATTTCTGGCACTGCTGAATGAGCGAAACGATCTTTTCGTGGTAGCGCCACGGCAGCGTGATCACCACCAGATCGACGGCTTCATCGTGCAGCACCCGCGCCATGTTATCCAGATTGCCAAGGCCGCGCACACGCCCCAGATCAACATTACCGCGATCCGGATCATCGTCCAGCACGCCAACGACGTGATAGCCCAGTTCCTTGCGCACCAGCATCGAGCGCAGCACCGCCCTGCCGACATCCCCGCTGCCGACGATGACGGCGCGCTGTACGCCGATGCCGCGTGATCGAAGCCGCGCCTGCACGATCCGGCGTACCAGCCGTGCGGCGGATAGCAGCACGATCGTGATCGCGGCAACGTAGATCATCATCAGACGGCTGAAGACCAGCGGCTGGAAGATGAAGCTCACCGCCAGCAGCACCACCGTCGCATTGGTGACCCCGTTGATGATCGTGTAGACCTCATCCAGCCACGTTCGACCACGGACGAGACGATATAACCCCGTGCCGCGATACGTGAAATACAGCCAGACGACATAGATGATCGCATAGGGAATATAGGGTTCAAAGGGCGCAGCGAACGCCTCGCCAACCGGGCGAATCAGTTGAAGCTGATAACGCGCCACATAGGCAAGAATGAATGCCAGCACGGACAGCCCCACATCTACCAGGGGCATGAGCCAGGCATAATCGCGTTCGATCCGCCGCCGTCTGTACTTCGTCACGCTGACTCAAAAACCTTACGATAACTGTCGATAGTCGCCCGCGCCGTCGCTTCCCACGAAAAACGCTGTGCCTGCTGCATCCCGGCAGCACGGGCGGCGCTGCGCCATGCAGCATCAGCCGATGCGCGTTTCAGCGCTTCCCGCCAGGCATCGATCGCTGTGGGCGGCACGCGCATCCCCGCGTCGCCCGCCACTTCCGGCAGCGCGCTGACATCCGAGACGATCACCGGCGTTCCGCAAGCCATCGCTTCGAGGATTGGCAGCCCAAACCCTTCGAAGATGGATGGATAGAGGAATGCCTCTGCCGCATTGTACCAAAACGCAAGTTCCTGCGCAGGAATAAACCCTTCAAACCGAACCTGATCGCCAAGCTGATGACGGGCAACTGTCTCGAAAATGGGCTGGTAATCCCACCCTTTGTCTCCGCCGATCACCAGCGGCAGCCGATCCGCCGTGGGCAGTGACGCATACGCCTCCAGCAGCGTGACCAGATTTTTGCGCGGCTCCAGCGTCCCGATGAACAGCCAGAAACGATCGGGCAGGTGTTTTGCAGCACGAAACGCCGCGATCTCAGCCTGAGACAGCGCTTGAAAGCGCCCGCGATCATAACCCGGCGCGGCAACGGTGATGCGCGCCGGGTCAATCTCAAGGGTTTCTGTCAGATCGCGCGCGGTGCTGTGCGAAATTGCGATCACCTGGGCGGCGCGCCGGCAGCTCAGCCCCGTCAGCCCGCGCAGATAGAGGCGACGTGCTGCGGGCAAGCGCTGCGGATAATGAATGAAGCTGAGATCATAGACAGTGACGACTGAAGGTTTGGTAAGAACCAGTGGAGAGACGAACGCCAGCGCATGGAGCAGATCGAACGGGCGAGCATGGAACGGCTGAACAAATTGTTCCCACAGGATGCGGCGCAGCGGTGATTCTGTACTTATGGAGGATCGGCGGACGTTCATCCCCGGAAAAGAATCCGCCGCCTGTGCGCCAACCATGACCGAAAACTGCCAGCCTTCCGGAGCCTGTGCCGGAAGATGCCGCAGAGTCTCTCGCATATAACTGTGAATGCCGGCGGAACGGTAGCCTGATCCGCCGGATAGCAGGTGCGCGTTGATCCCAATGTGCATGATGCCGCCGAGTATAGCGCGCCATCTGCCCGTTTTACATGGGCGTCATTCACGTTGGGGAAGGGATTTGTCGCGATGCAGGCAGGTCATGTGTTAGAGTCTTGTCTCGCAATCATGTGCGGTGCTGCATCATCCCGGCTGAATGGCACACAGACATTCTTTATGAAGTCCTTAAACGAACTCGCGAGCGCTCGCCTGCCCCATATCACGCATGCTTCATGGTCGCACGATGGAAGGATGCTCGCCGCTACCTGCGGTGAAGGCGTGTGGCTCTGGCGTGACGACTTTGGCAATGACCCGACCTGCAAGCTGCTGCATGTTGCGCCGCTCAAGAGCGCCGTGTTCAGCGCCGATGCGCGGCGGCTGGCGCTCGCCTCATCTGATATGAGTGTGTACATCCTTGAGACAGGGCTGGCATTTCATCCAGATGTGCCGGTACACGGGCTGATCAGCTTTCCGCCGCGCCCTGTCTCAGAGGGTGAGCAGTTCAGCCGCGGTCTGCTTCGTCTGCGCGGGCACAGCAGCGCCGTGAACAGCGTGGCGTTCTCTCCCGATGCCACCCAGATCGTTTCTGGCGGTGGAGATGGCAGCCTGCGCGTTCATCATGCCACGACAGGCACGCTGATCAGCACGTTTTCGGCCCACGATCAGGACATCACCAGTGTGTGCTGGCAGCGCGATCGCCTGATCTCCTCAGGCTGGGATGGAACGATCAGGCTGCTGTCGGCAGCAGGCGGAAATATCGAGCATACCCTGTCTCATGATGACTGGGTGCGCGAAATGGCGCTGGTGGAAACCGTTATCTCACAGGCATCGCCTGCGCATCTGAGAGAAGAACATGAAGCCGGTCAGCCCGTCTGGCTGCTGGCAGCGGCTGTGAAGGATGGCAGTGTGCAGGTCTACGCGCTGCTGGAAGATGGCAGTGTGCTGCATGTCCTCAACCTCAGCGCGCATGATGGCGGCGCAGATGCTGTCGCGTTTTCGCCGCGCGGTGACGCGCTGGCCACAGGGGGGCGTGATGGCGCGATCCGCCTGTGGTCGATGCATGACGGACACCTGATCGCTGAGATCACCGGTCACGCCAAGCCGACTCTGGCGCTGGCGTTTCATCCGCGTGGACGGATGCTGATCTCCGGCGGTGGAGACAATGCGCTGCGTCTGTGGGAAATTGTCTGATCCCGGCACGCCATTGGTCTGCTCGTGAATTACTGATCCGGTGTGGCGTCTGCGGCTGGCTGCCCCAAAAGCGCATCTGCCGAGGATGGCAGCGTCTCTCGTCGCGAATGCAGCCCGGTCGCCCCGCTCGGACGAACAGGGCGCACCCCCTCAAGCTGCGGCGTGCCGTTCGTCTCGGCACAGCGCACCTCAAATACATGCGTTCCCGGCTCAAATGCCCAGTCAAAGCGCCATAACTGCCATGTGCGATCGCTGATAGCGCTGCGCACGCGGGCATCCTGCCATTCTCCGCCATCCACGCGCACCTGCACCGTCGAAATGCCGCGCGCCCCTGCCCATGCGATCCCGCCAACTGGCACGATCACGCGCCCGTCCTGCTCATAGGCAGAGCCGGCCGCCACGGTATCGATCACAGACGTGGTGCGGACGATCGCTTCCTCATCCCAGCCGCGTTCCACCCAGTAACCTTCGTCATAGCGGTCACGAAATTCAAGCTCGGTGATCCACTTCGGCTGCTTCATCCCATAGCGATCAGGGATATGAATGCGCAGCGGGAAGCCGTTGCGCGTTGGCAGCAGTTCGCCATCCCACCAGTACGCCAGCATGATCCGGTCATCAGCCTCCACCAGCCGCAAATCCAGGTCTTCATAAAATCCGTCTGCGCAGCGGAACCACAAGTTGGTTGCCCCCTCAGGCACGCCGACTTCATCCAGCAGCGTCTTGAGCGGAACACCCGTCCAGCGCGTCGTGCTGATCAGATCTCCACCCACGCGGTTGGAAATGCACGACATGGTGATATAGGCCTCGATCGGGTCAAATGCCATCAGTTCGTCGAGCGTATACTCTCGCAGCACTTCCTTTTCGCCGCCAGTATTGACAGTGGAGGTGAATTTAAGCCGCCAGGTCTCGCCATCCACTACGGGCGGGATGGTGTTGATATCGATGCGGTAATGCTGGCTAACGGGCGTAACTTCCGGGCGGGTCCCCGGCACTGGCTCAACCGGATCCCCGGCATTGGGCAGGTTGGCAACAGCTTCGGCAAGCGCTTGCGGATCAGGCGCTTCACCATTGGCGGAAAATACGGTATCGCGTCCCGTGTTGAGCAGCGCCGCCAGCCCGGAACCAGCCACGGTCACAACGGCAGTCGTCGCGCCGACCTGAACCAGAAACTGACGCCGGTTGAGCGCCTGCGCGGCCGCTGCCTCTGCTGTGCGCCCGCCCGAAGTGGCGTACAGGATGCGCCAGGCGTAGCTCAGCGCGATGCCCCACAGCACAAACAAGCCAACGAACCAGACTGCATTGGAAAATTCATCCGCGCTGCCCGCCAGCGGCACGGCCAGAAACATCAGTACGAATGCCGCGCCGACCGAGCCGCCGACGATCAGCCCCGGCAAGCTAACCGCCGATTTACCCTCAAGCCGGGCGCGAAGCAGGAAAAATAACCCGCCTGCCAGCGCGCCAGCCGCGGGCAGCAGCCCCAGCGACATGAGCTGTTCCGCAGTTTTGGCGGTTTCTGAGGTGGGGCCGAGGTTGAACGTCGTGATGACGCTGACGATCGTGTCGATGCCAAACGTGATCACCGGTCCCGGAAGATAGCGCGCCAGCCAGTCGAACAGGCTGAACGGCAGGAAGGCGAAGCCCGCCACCACAGCGCCGAGCGCCATCACCGCCATCACGGGAAGCATGAAGATCGCGCCCAGAAGGAGACCTGTCAGGAAACGAGGGTTCTTCATTGCCGCGCCTTTCAGGAATGACTTTTCGATGATTTCAGTGCGTGTTTGACCAGATCTTACAATGGTCTGCTGGCAAATCCTGCATGATCTGTGCCGATCGGACGCGCCGCAACTCACTTTTCCGCGTCAGAAAGACCAAACTCTCACCGGTTCCTCATCCGCCGCTGCCCATCCATCCGCCTGAATTGGCTTTTTGTCTCACGGCGCGTACAATCTCGTCGTTGGACGGGTTTACACATCACGCAGGAACAGGATGTCGATCGTCGTTGATGCGCATCAGGATATCGCCTACAACTATCTCAACTTCGGACGCGATTACGCGCGCTCTGTCTATCTGACCCGCAGTCTGGAAGCCTCCGCTGAGAAACACCCGAACGGCACAGCGACGCTCGGCTTCCCGGAAGCGCTGCTGGGGCGCGTAGCGCTCGCCTTCACGACGATCTTCGTCGCCCCACAAAGCAAACAGCCGCAGCCGTGGGACAGGCTGACCTACACCACCCCGCGCGAGGCGCATACGCTGGCACACCTCCAGGCAGACTACTATGAGCGATTCACCGACGAAAATCCTCAGGTATGGCTGGTGCGGACGCTGCAAGAGCTGGATGCCGTGCTGGAGACGTGGAGTTCTGAACGGCAGATCAGCGAGCATGTGCAGGGCTGGGTGCTGCTGATGGAAAATGCCGAGCCAGTGCTTGAACCACCGCAGTTTGAGGAATGGTATGCCCGCGGCGTCCGGATCGTCGGTCCTGCATGGTCATTTAACCGCTACACAGGCGGCACGGGCTTTCCCGGTGGGCTGACCAAACTGGGTTATGAACTGCTCGATATTCTGGCGAGTTTCAACATCATCCTCGACCTCTCGCATCTGGCGGAAGAAGCGTATTTTCAGGCGGTCGAGCGCTATCCCGGTGTCGTCATCGCCAGCCACAGCAATCCGCGCCGCTTTCGCAATTCCGATCGTCACCTCTCGGATGACATGATCCGCGCCCTGGCGGATCGGGATGGTGTGATGGGGATCGTGCTCTACAACCGCTTTCTCTCGGACACATGGTCGCTCGGCGATCGCAAGGATGCCGTTGGCCAGTTCACGCCGGTGGATGCGATCGACTATGTCTGCCAGCTCACAGGCAGCGCGGCGCATGTGGGCATCGGCACTGATCTTGACGGCGGCTTCGGCGCAGAAAGCATTCCCGCCGGCTTCGACACAATAGCCGACATCATCACGATCGGCGACGGGCTGCGCGCCCGCGGCTATGCCGAAGCGGATATCGACGCCATCCTGAGCGGCAACATGCTGCGCAAACTCCGCCAGGCGCTGCCGGAAAAATGAGGAACTCGCGATGAAACAGGGTCTGGCGCAGATCGGCATCGCCCTCGGCGCTCTTGGCGTAGTGCTTTCGTTCATGGGGTTCTTCCCTACTGTGACAGGGATCGAGCCGGGTCTTGGCATCGGTCTGGTACAGTTCATCGTCATCTACACCGGCTTCATCCTGCTCACCCTCGGCGCGCTGATCTACGTCAAATTCACACTGTACGAAGGTCGCCCATCGAACCTCGGACAGCAGGTTGGCGTGCGCCTCTCGATGACCGGCCTGCTGTTCACGGCAATTGCAGGCATGGCGGATTTCCTCGGTTTCGGATCGCACGCACTGCCAGAAATCCCAACCTTCTTCGGCGCGCTGCAAGGGCTGGGCGTGCTGGGCGGATTCCTGATCGCCGCGCTCGGCGTGATGATCTATGCCATAGCGGGCAGCCCGCCCGAAGATGACCCTCCGCCTGACAAAGGCGAATAGCCCCATCATTCAGCATTAACGTACCTTAATCCCCTATTGATCTGCCCTTCATGCAAAGTGTTCTACGATCAGCGGCTATCCGTACAAATCTGTGTCAAAATACGTAAAGAGCGCTGCTCAAAACCCAACCGATGCTTGTGGAGGAGATCTCATGCGCACCCTTCGTTTTACCCTTCTCGTCCTCGCCGTCGTACTGCTTGCTGCCCTGCCCGTGGCGGCGCAGGAACGCGGTACATTGCCTGAACAGCTCGCCGCCGATGGCCGCTTCAGCACCCTGCTGGCAGCGGTTGAAGCCGCCGGACTGGGCGATGCCCTGAGCAGTGAGGGTCCCTTCACCCTGCTCGCCCCCACAGATGATGCCTTCGCCGCCGCGCTGGATTATCTGGGTGTCAGCGCCGATGATCTGCTGGCAGATACCGATACGCTGACAGAGGTGCTGACCTATCACGTCATTCCGGGCCGCTATTTCTTCCGCAATCTGACCAGTGGTCCCACGGTCGAAACGCTCCAGGGAGATACGATCACCTTCAATCTGGAGCGCGGCGTCTTCACGGCGTCAGGCGCGCGCATCCTTGATGTTGACAATCTGGCGTCAAACGGCATCTTCCACGTCGTCGAAAGCGTGCTGCTGCCGCCCGATATTCAGGCGGCTGTCGAAGCCTCGCGCTCGTTCGTGCGTGTGGCGCATCTCTCACCGGATGCCGGTCTGGTCGATGTGTACGTCAACGATGAAGCTGTCGCCACTGCGGTCGGTTTCGGCGGGGTCAGCGACTGGATCGAAGTGCCAAGCGGATCGCTGCGCCTGGCGGTCGTCCCGACGGGCACAGAAGCGAGTGGGGCCACCATTCGGCGTGTTGAGGCAGGAACCTACACGACGGTCGCCGCGATCGGCAGTGTGGGCATCGGCAATCTTCAGCTTCACTTCCTGGCAGAGGACACCACCGAGCTTCCCGAAGGACGCGGTCGTATCAGCGTCCTGCATGCCATCTACGGCGCTCCGGCAGTGGATATTCTCGCCAACGGCGCTCCGCTGATCATCAACCTGGCATATCCGGGCACGAACGGAAACAATGACGGCTACGACTCAAGGGTTGTTGGCGCAGGAACCTATACGATCCAGGTCGTGCCTTCCGGCGCAACCGAACCGGTGCTGCTGGAGATCGATCTGCCCGTGAACGCGGGTGACAGCATTTTCGTCTCGGCTGCCGGCGCTGCCAGCCTGCCGCAGTTGATCGTGAAGCGTTAACATACAATCTTCACAAATCCATTAGCAGCATCTTCTGAAAAGGGGGGTACGCAGCCGGCGTATTCCCCTTTTTTCACACCCTGTATTATGAAACTCATATGGTTTTAATTCTCGCTTAACCCACGCCCGATAGCGTATGATCAGCTTTCGTGCGCACTACGCACCCTCAAAGGAGATTTTTTCGCATGCGCAGGTTGTTAGCCATTTTACTTGTACTCGCACTGGCGGTGACGGCGATCGTCCCTGCCTTCGCGCAGGAGCGTCCGGATATCCCCACCCTTCTGGCCGAAGATGGCCGCTTCGGCACGCTGCTGGCAGCGGTTGAAGCTGCCGGCCTGGGTGATGCGCTGAGCGGTGAGGGCCCCTTCACCCTGCTCGCGCCGACGGATGATGCCTTCGCCGCCGCGCTCGAAGCGCTCGGTCTGACGGCAGAAGATCTGCTGGCGGATACCGAGACGCTGACCGAAATCCTCACCTACCACGTCATTCCGGGACGTTACTTCTTCCGCAATCTGACGGGCGGTCCGACGGTCGAGACGCTTCAGGGCGACACGATCACGTTCAACCTGGAGCGCGGCGTCTTCACGGCAGAGGGCGTCCAGATCCTCGATGTCGATAACGTCGCCTCGAACGGCATCGTTCACATCGCCGAAGGTGTGCTGCTGCCGCCGGCGCTGCGCCCCACGGAAGAAGCCGCCGCGGAAGAACAGGCTGCCGCTGAACCTGAGGTCGTGGCCGGCGTCGCCCCGGCACGCCCGAACATCCCTGAACTGCTCGCCGCTGACGGCCGCTTCGGCACGCTGCTGGCAGCGGTTGAGGCTGCCGGACTGGGTGATGCGCTGAGTGGTGAGGGCCCCTTTACCCTGCTCGCGCCGACGGATGACGCCATCGCCAGCACGCTTGAATTCCTCGGCATCAGTGCCGCCGACCTGCTCGGCAACCCCGACCTGCTGACCGAAATCCTCACCTACCACGTTCTTCCGGGACGTTACTTCTTCCGCGATCTGACCTCTGGCCCCACCCTGGAAACGCTTCAGGACAGCACGGTCGATTTTGACCTGACCCGCGGCGTCTTCAGCGCCAACAATGTCAATATTGTGGATGTCGATAATATGGCGTCCAACGGCATCGTGCACGTCCTCGAAGGCGTGATCGTGCCGCCCGGCGTCGGCTTGAACGCCTATGTTCGTATCGCGCACTTCTCGCCGGATGCGCCCGCCGTCGATGTCTACGTCAACGGCGCTGTCGCCATCTCCAATCTGGAATTTGGCAGCGTGACGGACTGGATTGAACGTCCGGTCGGCGTTTACGACTTTGCGGTAGCGCCCGCAGGCACGTCGCTGGCGAGCGCTGTCATTTCGCTGCCCAACCAGCCGCTCGCGCCCGGCTCCTATACGACGGCGGCGGCAATCGGATCGGCTGCCAACGGCACGCTTCAGGCAGCACTGATCCCTGAGGATTACTCCTCGGTGACGCAGGCGCACGTGACCTTGTTCCATGCCATCGAAGGCGCGCCGGCGGTCAATATCATCGCCAACGGCACAACTGTGGTCTTCCAGCTCGGTTATCCGGGAACACTGGGTGACAATGACGGCGTTTTCACGCTCGATGTCCCGGCGGGGACCTATAACTTCGCTGTGACAGCAGGCGGCGCAACCCTGCTCTCGGCAGACGGCGTCCAGCTTGAGGCGGGCAAGAGCTACTTCATCGCAGCCATCGGCACGCCGGATGCCCCGCAGCTTTCGCTGAGCGTCACTGACGTGGCGGGCATGGGAATGTAATTCGACAGCGAGCTGTCGCACCACGTAAAAACAGGGACTCTGCCTGAGGGAGAGTCCCTGTTTTTATTGCTTCTGTTCACGTCCTGTCGTCAGGGTTTGCGCGCGGTGATCAGCGTGAATACCCCGCCGAGGTCCCCACGCTGAATGTCGGTGAAGCCCGCCTGGGTCAGCAGCGCCGTCTGCGCCTGTTCAGTGCTGACGACGTTGCCCCAGATCAGCTCGCTGAACTGTACCAGAACCGACATCGCCCAGGCTGGATCGCGCAGATCGCGAGGATCGTCCGGCAGAGTCTCATCGAGGATGAACAGATGGCCGCCGCTGCGCAGCGCGCGAAAGGCGGACTGCATGACCGCCGGACGATCCTCAAGCGGAATCTCGTGCAGAACTTCAAACATCAGCGCAAGATCGAATGTGTGCTCGAAGGCGGACATCTCGCCCTTCAGATGATGGAACTGCACCCGATCGGTCAGCCCTCGCTCAGCGGCAGATGCGCCCGCCAGAGCAATGCCGTGGGCATCGCCATCGATGCCGACGAACTGGCAGCGGGGAAAAGCATCCGCCAGCTTGAAGATGAGCTGTCCCGCACCACAGCCGATATCCAGCACGCGGATGCCTTCAGCCAGCGCATCACCGAAATGCTCTGGCAGCACCCTGCCGACGACCAGCCGCTGCATCGGGTGCGTGAGCGAGGCGACCCACGCGCTGAAGGCTGCCCCATGCTCGCCAAACGGAAATACCGCCCCCGTGCGAAAAGCATCCGGGTAACGGCGAAAATCGTCATCGAGAAAAGAGACGAATCCGCGGGCAAAACCGCCCAGCCAGCGCGGATGATCGGCATCGAGCAGCACAGTCTCCATGCCGGGCGCGAGGTGATATTTTCCATCTTCGGCGATCTCCAGCAGACCGAAAGCATACCCTGCCTCACACCATACCTGGACATACGGCGGGTGCAGTTCCAGCCGCTCCGCAAGCTCGGCGCTGGTCTGTTCCCCGGCATCGCGCAGCGCATGCAGCAAGCCGAGTTCCAGCCCCAACGCCGCCGCCTGCACCGTCTGAACACCGCGAAAAGCGTTCAGGATGTGATCAAATGCTTCGCGCGTCGCCCCCCCTTGAGATGAACTCACAGCGGAAAATCTCCCGGCGTGCGATTGATCGAGGTGGCGTCCTTGTTTTCCTGAAAATCAAACGCGGAGTCGGAGTCGGCTGGCGGATTCTGCCCTGCCTGCGCCGCCCGCATCTGCGCCGTATCGCCCGTGATGGGCGGCGGGTTAAGACCCGTGGGCGGCTGCGCGATCGGGATCATCGCGCTGGTCGGCGGGGAAATCGTCTGCGGCGGCGGCTGTGGGCGCTGAACCATCGCGGCGAGCATCCGCGTCAGGTCTTCGCGCAGGCGCTTCTGGAAGGCGCGGGGTTTCTCGTTCGGGCGCTTGCCGAACAGCGCGTAAGTGAAATTTTCCTGGATCGCGCCAGAAAGCACCTGCATTTCGGGTTCCCAGTGATCGATCAACTGCCAGTAAGCCCCGTCGATGCACTGATACAGCTCAAAGATGATGCGCACATCTCCGTGTGTGCCGTGAAAGCGCAGATCGATGGCAATCGGCAGCGTTGGCGTGCGCCTGATCCGGCTGCTGAACTGGCGGATCAGGCGATTTGCCGCCCCGCGGACGGCGCGCTGCGCCTGCTTGTCATCAAGTTTGGGCGATCGGCGCACGGCACGATCGAGCGCGCTGACCACCCGCTTTGAGGCGATCGTCTGCGTCCGCGCAACGCGCCCATACATGTCGTACTGGCTGATACGGACCGCGGCAAGCCGCCAGCCCTTGAGCTTGGTTCCATCCATGCCCACCAGCACCTTGCGCGTCATATAATCGCCGCCTGCGCACGGCATGGGCAGGGAATCGCTCTGTGCGTGCTGCTGCCAGAGCTGGCGACGCCCCACCGTCGAATTTGGGTTGATCATCGGCATGGCGGCATAGGGTGGCTGCCACGTGGTGAAGGATGGCGGACGGGTGAACATCAGACGAAGGATGACTGTCAGCACCCAGATCAGCACCAGCAGAATGCCCGCCGCGCCGATCAGCAGCGCCACATGGAGCGGATTGTAGAGATCGATGTTGAATGGCAGCGTATAGCCGCCAATCTGCGTGAGCGAAGGGCTTGTCGGGCGCGGCACGCCATCCTGCCCGGACGGCGGCAGCACTGTCCCTGGCGAGACGCTCTCCAGCGTGGGGACTGCCGGAGCTGTCCCCGGCACACGCACACTGATACGGGCAAAATTCGTTCCTGCTGCCCCGCAGAGGGTTCCGGGTGTGAAGTAAACCGTAGCGCAGAGGGAAACATTTGTGCCCGGCGTCGCATTCAGCGCCGAAACGGGGATGCGAAAGCTGATAGTTGAGGTGGAATTTGCAGGGACCCCCGCGATGGTCTGCTGGGCAATTTCGCGCCCGGTGTTCGTCAGGCTGATCGCCGCCGTCGCAGGTCCGAGATTGGCGCTGGTATCGTTCTGAACATCGAAAAGGACGACGATCTCGCCGGGGTTATCGCTGGTTCCGGGTCGGATAAAACGCACCTGATAAGCTGCCGGTGTCGGCGTCGCCTGCGCCAGGACGGTTATAGTCGTCACAAGCAGCAGCGCCGCCATCATCAGCGCGCGAAGTACATACTTGTTCATAGGGCAAACCCCCGGAAACCGCCGTTTCCGCTGCGACGCAGGTCTTTAAGACCAACTATACGGGCAAAGGGCGTGAATGCCAAATACAGCCGCCCTTCGCCCGCCTGACGCAACGCCGCCGTCAGATCGTCAGTTCCCTGGTTCCAGCCGCCAGATCGATCCGCTGTAATGGACGACGTAAAGCTCGCCAGCTTCATCTTCACCGAAGGATGCGATGTTGATGCCGGTGTTCCGCTTGAAATAGCCGATGCGCCACTCATCCCCTTCACGATAGGCAGACCAGATCGTCCCGGTTCCGAAATCACCGTACAGGTAGACACCCTGAAGCCCTGGAATGGCCTCACCCCGATAGACGTAGCCGCCTGTCACCGATACGCCTTCAGTATGATTGTATTCGGCAAATGGCATGACCACGGGCGACGGCGGGTTGCCCTCAAAAATGCGCGAACCTTCCATCCAGTCCCAGCCGTAATTTTCTCCACCCGCGCTGTCCGCAGGCTGAAAATTGACTTCTTCCCACTGGTTCTGACCAACATCGGCGATGTAGAGATCGCCGGTCTCGCGGTCGAAGCTGTTGCGCCAGGCGTTACGCAGGCCATAGGCCCAGATCTCAGGCAGGATGCCGGTCGTGCCGACGAAAGGATTGTCTTCCGGCACAGCATACGGTTCAGCGCTGTCGACATCAATGCGTAGGATCTTGCCCAGCCAGGTCTGAAGATTCTGCGCGTTGCGCTGTGGGTCGCCCGCGCTGCCGCCATCACCAATCGAGATATACAGATACCCATCCGGGCCGAAATCCAGCCAGCCGCCGTTGTGATTGGCGAAAGGCTGCTGCTGCCGGAGAATGATCATCTCGCTGGCGGGATCTGCCATGTCAGGCGACTCTGCCGAGACGCTGAATCGAGACACCACTGATACGCCGCTGGTATCGGTGTAATTGACGTAGAAGTAACCATTTTCGGCATAATCCGGATGGAACGCCAAACCCAGCAGCCCGCGTTCGGTGTAGGTGGACAGATTGTTCGCCTCTGGGCTGACGCGGGCGCTGATATCCAGAAAGGCATTCGGCAGGCGGCTGCCGTCCCGATCGAGAATCCAGATGCGGCCGCCCTGCTCGACCACAAACAGCCGCCCACTGCCATCCCCTGCGTTGGTGATCTGGTTGGGGCGGGTAAAACCGCTCGCCCACAGGTTGATCTGGAGCGTATTCGGATCGAAGTCGATGATCGATTCCTGCGCGGAAGCCGCCGCGCCAAACACCAGCGCTATGAGCAGCGCCAGCAGTGAGATACGAGAGAGTTTCTTCATCGTGCACCTGCTGCCTAAGTAAACAATGGCTGCACTCTAACACACAGATCCTAACAGACGATGAGAAAAGGCAAGAAAATCCCCCTGATCGACGTGTCATCAGGGGGACTTTTTCAGCCTCCGCTGCCGTTGGGTCCCGCAATGGCGATGACCAGCCGCTCCGGATCGAGATAGCGGCGCGCCGCCGCCAGAATGTCCTCACGGGTCAGCGCTTCCAGCCGTGCGCGATAAGTGACCAGATAATCGAGACCGAGATCGTACATCTCCATGTTGAGAATGCTGCTGGCGATTCCCTCATTGCTCTCCAGTTGAAGCGGCAGATGCCCGACGAAATAGGACACATTGTCGCTGAGATCGTCTTCGCTGATCGGCTCCTGCGTGATCCGGTGGATCTCCTGAGTGATCTTTTCGATGGCGTTCTCGACATTTGCCGGGTTGACACCGGCTGCCACCGACCAGGGGCCGGGCCCCATCCCTGCTTCAAGCTGGCTATAGGCGTAGTAGGCCAGCCCGGCCTGCTCACGCACGGACGCGCCGATTCGGCCCATCATGCCGAACTGCCCCAGCACACTGTTGGCGATCTGCGCCGCATGAAAATCGGGCGACAGGCGCGAGGGACCCGGCAAGCCCATCACGATATCTGACTGTGTTTTCCCCGCCAGCCGAACGATGCTGCGGCGCGCCGTCTCGACGGACGGCACAGCAGGCAGATCCTGCGGCGGCGGCTGATCGGGCTGCTGCCAGTCCGCCAGCGCCGCGCGAACGATCGCCAGCGCCTGCGCCTGGGTCACCGCGCCGACGATCGCCAGGATCATGCCGCGCGGCCCGTAGAATCGGCGGTGAAAGGCAGCCAGATCAGCCGGGGTCAGCGCCGAAACCGTTTCGATACTGCCGCGCACGGAATAGTGATAGGGGTGGTCTGCCGGATAGAGCGATTCGTGAAAGGCGCGGCTGGCGCGATAGCGGGTGTCCTGCTGGCGAATCTTCAGGCTGGTGATCGTTTCGCCGCGCAGCCTTTCAACCTGCGTTTCGGGGAACGTGGGCTGGCGCAGCACATCGGCGAGCAGCTCGATCAGCACGTTGAGGTCCTCTGCCAGCGCCTTGCCATAGAAGCTGGCGCGGTGAACCCCGGCGCTGATCGACAGGTCAGCGCCAATATCCTCAAGCGACGCGGCGATAGCGTTGAAATCGCGGGTCTGCGTGCCTCGCATCAGCGCGTTTGCTGTCATCGCCGCCAGTCCGTTCTGCGCCGGCGTTTCCCACTGGCTGCCTGCCTGCACAGAACCGGCGATGACCACACTCTGTGCGGCGAAATTCTCATAGATGAGGACTGTGACGCCGTTCTCCAGAACCGTGCGGCTGATATTGTGCGCACCGGGCAGTGATGTTCCGGCTGTCATGGATTACGCTTCTCCTTCATCGTCTGCTTCATAGCCGTCGTCGTCCATCTCTTCCTGCTCCGCGCTCGGCACGAAGTAGCCGACGACACGGTTCTGCGGCCTGAGATAGCGCCGGGCAGCGTCGATCACCTGATCGAGTGTGACCGCTTCCAGGCTGGAGACATAGTTTTCAAACCACTCATAGCTGCTGAAGTTCTCGGCAAATGCCAGCCAGAATGCCTGCATGGTGACGCGCTCGGTGCTGTAGGCGAACAGCGCGCGCGCCTGTTTCTTGGCGCGGTTCAGCTCCGCTTCAGTGATATCCCCCGCGATGATCCGCTCGATCTCGCGATCGATGACGGCTTCAACCGCCTCCGGCGTCTGCCCCGCGCGCACAGTGACGTTGATCGAGAACAGGAAGGGATCGACCGAGGGCAGCAGTGAGCCGTCCACATCGGCGGCAAGTTCGGTTTCGACAAGCGCCTTGTACAGCCGGCTCGTCTTGTTATCAATGCTGCCACCCCCCAGACCACTCGCCCCACAGAGAATGCTGTCAATCAGAGACAGGGCAAACCAGTCGGGATCGGTTGCTGCTGGCGCGTGATAGCTGACATCCACGTAGGCGGATCCGCCGGGGCGCTCCACGCGGACGCGCCGCTCACCCTGCTGCGGCGGTTCCGGGCGAATAAACAGCTTCGGCGCATCACCTGGCGGGATCGCGCCGTAATGCGCCCTGATCTTCGCCAGCATTTCCTCTGTATCAAAATCGCCCACCGCTACGGCGATGGCGTTGTTGGGCATGTAATGCTGCCGATAGTGACCGTAAAGATCCTCACGGCTCATGGTATGCAGATCGTTCATATCGCCGATGATCTCATGGTGATAGCCATGCACGCGGAAGGACGCCGCCAGCACCTCCTCACCCAGCCAGAACATCGGCGAGTTTTCCGCGCCCTGCCGTTCCGAGATGATCACCGTGCGCTCACTTTCGACCTCCTCCACGTCGAAGGCCGCATTGATCATCCGGTCGGCTTCCAGCTCCAGCGCCAGATCGATCCGGTCCGCAGGCAGGGTCTCAAAGTAGGCGGTATAGTCGAAAGAGGTCTGCGCGTTCCAGCTTCCGCCCATCCGGTCGATCGCCTTGTCAAGATAGCCTGCGGGGAACTTCTGTGTTCCCTTGAACATCATATGCTCAACCCAGTGGGAAACGCCCGTCGTGCCGGTACGCTCATTCCGGCTTCCCACACGGTACAGCACCCACCAACTGATGACGGGCGCGTTATGCACTTCCTTCAGCAACACCACCATGCCATTATCCAGCACATGCCTGCTTACAGTACTCACACACTTCGCTCCTTGATTTCGCTCTGGCTTACGCGGTGAGCCAGATTATAGTTGCCCGACATAAGAGCCGCGTAAACGAAACACCCTCTGCGCGCAGAGGGTGTACAGCCTTCGATGGCAAGCCCGACAAGCGCCAGCCGGGATCAGGCGTGAACGCCGGGTTCGTGCTGCGCCGCGTAGTACGGCGAGCCGACCGCCATATAGCTGTAGCCTGCCTCGACGAGCTGCCGGTAATCCGGGATCATCCGGCGTCCGTCGATGATGATGTACGGCGGCTTGACCGTCTCCTGGATGGTGCTGGAGAGACCACGGAATTCTTCCCAGTCCGTCGAGATCACCAGCATGTTGCTGCCTTCGAGCGCGGCTTCTGAGCTGTCGTGATAGGTGATCTTCTCGAACAGGTGATTGTGATCCGGGTTGAAGAAGCGCTTCGCCTCTTCGTTTGCCAGCGGATCATAGGCGCGGATCTCGCGAACCCCGCGCGCCAGCAGCGTCTCAACCACCTTGAGCGAGGAAGCATCGCGCATATCATTGGTGCGCTGCTTGAACGACAAGCCGAGCAGCGCCACCACCTTGTGGTTGAAGGTCACGCCGGCTTCGCGCACAGCGCGCTCGATCAGATAGGTCTTCTGATATTCGTTGATGTCGTACACAGACTGAAGCAGGTCTGCCCGCTGCCCGCGCGTCTTGAACTGGTAGATCAGCGACTGAATATCCTTGCCGAAGCATGATCCCCCCGCGCCATTGGAGACATAGCTTCCCCAT
Source organism: Anaerolineae bacterium CFX9 (assembly GCA_030263515.1). GTDB lineage: Bacteria > Chloroflexota > Anaerolineae > Aggregatilineales > Phototrophicaceae > Flexifilum. Next base: position 17,494 of record SZPD01000037.1, read on the forward strand.
GTGCTGATGCGGGCATCGGATGTCACGCCGCGCTTGAGGTCTTCCATGCGGACATTCGGGAACGTCTCGCCCAGGCGCGCGCCGACTCCATTCCAGAACGAAATGTACGTCAGCAGCAGCGTATTGGCGACATACTTGATCGCCTCTGCGGTTTCCGGCGTCGTCTCGACATACTGGATGCGGACGTGATTGACAAACTGCGAGTAGACGCGGCGCAGGATGGCAAAATCCTCTTCGGAGTCTGCGCCGACCACGACACGATCCGGACGGCGAGATTTCTCGACCGCGTTACCCTCTGGCAAAAATTCCGGGTTGGAGGCCACGCCCACATTCGGCACATTGTGCTCGCGCAGGGCCTGCTCCAGCTTGCGCGCCGTGCCGATCGGAACCGTGCTCTTGTTGATGATGACGACGCGCTTCTGATTTTTGCGTTTCGCCAGCCGCGTCGCCAGATCGTTGACGGCGTTGAAGTAGTAGCTCATGTTGGACGAGCCATCGGTGTTGGGCGGCGTTGGCAGGCAGAGGAAAACAGCATCCACGCCTTCGATGATCTCATCCAGATTGCTGCTGAAAAAGAGGTGACGACCGATATTTTCCTTGATGATGGGCACGAGTCCCGGCTCATTGACGTAACGTTCGATCTGATCTTCTTCAGCGCTGCGATAAGCGTTCAGACGTGTTTCATCCACGTCATAGGCATACACTTCGTGCCCATATTCCGAGCAGACGGCGGCATGCGGAAGCCCGACAAACCCCGTCCCCACCACAATGATCTTCATGAGTGCCCTTCTCGCTTGATGCGTGACTTAATGCACCGCGTTCATTTACTGGCGCTAGTTTAATCCGCAGACGGTCTGCGGTGTATGGTCAATTACCCGCCGTTCGGACGATGACGTTTACGACGACGCCCAGTACAAACCGGGCAGCGGTGTTTCGACCGGCGGCAGCTTCTCGCTGTGGTTGACATACGGCACGGGCTGCGCATAAGGCGCGCGGAACACCCAGACCTTTTTCACCCAGTCTCGTGTGAAAGCCGGATTGACGATCGGCAGGCTGGCCAGCAGCCGATCGGCCAGCTCGTCATCGCTCAGCCTGAAATACTCGTGATCGACCGGCACATAATCGCCCAGATACAGAATGCGGTCCCCATTGTAATGAGCGCGATCCATCCAGTTGGTATGTTCCACCAGTGCCAGAAATGGAAAGCGATTGGCGCGCTTGTCTGTGCTGCTGGCAGGCAGATTCAGCCAGTACGTGCCATCTGTAAGCAGTTGTTCGCGGATCGTCACCACGACGCAGATCGCGCCGATGCTGTGCAGCGCGCGCACCTTTTCAGCAAACGACGTACCCTGAATTTCCGGCGTCAGGCGCAGCAGAAGCGAGGGGGAAGTCGTCGAGAGAACACGATCGAAGGTTTCAGTGACGCCGCTGACAGTCAGCGCAGGTTTGCCATCGATGGACGAAATGCCCTCAATTGGCGAACGCAGGTGGATGGTCACCCCTCGATCGCGAAGCTGCCCTGCCAGCGTGTCCAGAAATGCCTGGAACCCACCCTCGAACGTGCCGAGCCTGAGCGAGCGTGTCTTGACGCGCGCCCACATCCACGCCATGTTCACCTTCGTGTATTCTTCGCCAAACTTGCCGATCAGCAGAGGGCGAAAGAACGTGTTATACGCAGACTCGCCCATCACGCGCAGAAACCAGTCATGGGCGGTAACCTTTTCCAGCGCGCGCCAGTTTGAGGTCAGCTTGAGCAGCACACCGCCGAGGGCAAAGCGCAGTTTTGGGATCAGCGGGAGCGGCAGGAAGATGGCCGACGGAGAAATCTCCGACCGGTAAATTTTGCCGTCGATCCAGTAACTCGTCTTGGGGCGCGGAAAGATCACCCGATCGCGGACGCCCATCTCTTCAGTCAGCGTCAGCAGATCGGTATCTGTGGTAAACCAGTGATGATAGAACTTCTCCAGTTCCCAGTCCCACGAAGGATCCCTGAAACCGCCAGCCAGCCCACCCACGCGATCCTCGGCTTCGTAGATCGTGACCTCATGACCTGCGCGGATCAGATCCCACGCTGCCGACAAACCGGTGACGCCTGCGCCGATGATGCCGATTTTCAGTTTGCTCATGGTGTGACCACCTCTTGTTCCAGTTCACGCGCGCGCCGGATCGCCGACCACGACAACCCCTGCCGCGCCAGCAGATAGAAGCCCCATAACGTCACCGGCAACCAGATGATCACATGGACGACCAGCGCATAGGCGGTCGCCGGAGCGTCAGGCACGCCTGCTGAGGTCATCACCAGAATGGCGAAGAACTCAAAGACGCCCACCTGCCCCGGAGAGGCCGGGATCAGCCCGACCAGATTGACCACACCCATCACCAGAAGCGCCGTCAGGAAACTGATCTCCAGCCCAAAGGCAAACGCCACCGCCCAGTAGACGATCGCCTGCGTTCCCCATGTGCCGTAGGAACACAGGATCGTGCCGAACAGATCGCGCGGCGAGCGGAAACTCTCCAGCCCGGCCAGCACATCCTCGGTCAGCCTGAGCGCGATCTCGCGCAGTTTGCCAGGCAGGATGCGCGTCACCACGCCAACCAGCCTGCGCAGCAGATTCGGGCGCGCCGCCAGCACAAAGAACGTGATCAGTCCGACAGCAAACAGCGGAGCCGTCCAGTAGACCAGATTTTGCAGGGTTTCGTTCTCAAGGTTGAGCGACCCCAGCCCCAGAATGACGAAGGTGAGCATCACCAGCCCGTCAAAAACCCGCTCGGCGATGACGACGACAGCCGCGCGCGAGAACGGCACGCCGTGATTGCGCTGAAGCAGCACCAGCCGCAGGATCTCGCCTGTGCGCAGTGGATAGACGTTATTGCCCATATAGCCGATCGCCGTCAGCCGCGTGAGCGCCATCAGCGGGACGTATTTCAGCCCCCGCAGCAGAAACTGCCAGCGCAGCGCGATGATCACGAGCGAGACGAACCACCATGCAGCGGAAAAGATCAGCAGCGGCAGGTTGGCTGACTGGATGTGTCCCCAGACAGCTTCAGGATTGAGTTCGCGGAAAGCGAAGTACAGGAAGATCGCGCTGATGGCGATCCCAAGAATGACGATGATGCGCTGTTTGCGGCTCATGCGTGCCTGACTGTGGATGAAGGACCGGTTTGATGCGTCGCCCGGATTATATCGGGCGAACGATAGTGCGTATATGGTATGTCGTTACAACTGCATATACACGGGTCGCCGCCCGGTTCCGCTGCTCAGCGCCACCAATTGAAGCCTTCAGGCAGATTATCCATTCCGGGGCTGGAATTCGGTTCATCGACGACGGGCGGCGGCAGCACCAGCGTTCCGGCGCGGGTGATCGGGATTTCATCCGGCAGCGGCGGCGCGTCAGTCGGGATGCGGGCATCGCGGGCGCGCTCAAACTGTGCCAGGATGTGCGTGATGATCGCGCCCAGACCAAAGAACACGGACAGCGCGTTGATCAGCACGCCGACCACCGGCAGCGAAGAGACAGCGCTGAGGATCAGCACCCCCACCAGCAGGCCAACCAGCCATGCGCGCAGGGAATTGGCATCGCCCCACAGCCGGCGGGTCAGCACCCTGCCGATTGCAAGGCAGACCAGCACACGAGACACATAGATCGCCACGAAATAGAACAAGCCTGCCGCGCTGAAATTGAGCACGCCGAGTATCAGCGCCGTGGCGATTGTCAGGTCTGGCAGGCGCAGCAGCCCGACCAGCAGCACCAGCCCAAGCGAGATGGCCACAGCGATGAAGATGAACGGAAATGACAGGATGAACGCCAGCAGCCCGACGCCGACACTCGGCAGCGGTCGCCAGCGCAGGATAGTCAGCGGCGCTTGCAGCACACGCGGCACGAGCAGGAAGATCAGGACGCCAAATAAGCCGACGGAAACAAACTCGCGCGCGATCTGTACCAGATAGGCAGCGACACTTGCCCCAAAATCAGGCTGATCGAGCACGATGGTGATCTGGTCAGTGGTATCGATGTAGATCGGGGCATTGGCCAGCGTGGCTTCGATTTCTCCGGGGACGGGGCCAGCATACGTGAGCTGTCCGCCGATCGTGCCCGCCTGGGTGACGCGCAAGCCGGGATTGCCAAGCGAGACATCCAGCGGCGTGAGCAGCGCGCTCAGGGCGGTCACGCCAGAGGTATTCGGATTGCCGACAGTCGCGTACACATCGCCGCCGACTGGCGCAGCGATCTCCAGCGCCGATCCCCAGAAGCTGACCTCGCCACCCACCTCGCCTCGCAGCAGCATCTGATAGCCGATGCCGGTCACATTACCGGGCAGGGACGTGCTGTTGAGCAGTGCGCTCAGGCTGGCGGTGTAAAGATCGGCGCGCGGATCGGTGAATTCAGCCTGCGGGGCGATCGAGAGGGCAGCGCCGCCATAGTGCAGGCTGCCGCCGATTTCCCCGAAAATATCGAGGCGTCCGGCAGCAAGATAGACATCACCTTCGACCACGCCCGAAATTTCAGCAGAGGCCGCGATTCCCAGCAGATCGCCCGTGATCCGCCCATCGACTACCAGCGTGCGGCAGATAACGAACAGATTGGCAGTGACGACGGTCTCTGCTTCGACGCTGCAATCATCCCCGCGCAGGATCTGTCTTGCAGACACCATCCCGACCCCGAAGAATAACAGTACCGCCACCAGCAGCACTACGCGCCTGTGCGCCCGCATTCAGTCACTCCTCACATTTCAGACGATGATTGTACGGAAGTCACGCCTTCGATGCCAGTGAGACAGGTTAAGGTTTGCTGGAAATTCTCAATGCGCTGAGCGAATAAATTGGGAGTAAAATAGGCTGTAAGAAGGGTGAATTTCTACATCATTCCACAAGGCTTCAGAAGGACGTATCAGCAGTCATATGCTCTTCAATCGCAAGGCCGCGAATTCCGAACCCAACACCGTAGCCCCCAATTTCCGCATCATCATGCAGGTCGGCGATGACGAGCGCGTGTATTCCTTGCCGCTTGCCCCGCGAATGATCGTGGGACGCGGCGGCGATACCAGTGTTCCGCAGATCAATCTGACCCGTTTTGACGCGGCACAGTTCGGCGTCTCTCGCCAGCACGCCGCCGTCGTCTGGGATGGCGAAACGCTGCATGTCGAAGACTTGCAGAGCACCAACGGGACCCGCATTAACGGCAAACCGATCGATCCCGGCGCGCTTTACCGCCTGCGCAATGGCGACGAGCTGGAGTTTGGCAGCCTGCGCGTGCGCGTGCGGGTGGTGCGCGCCCCTGACTCTTAACCCCGCGCTTGCCCCTTTACCCCTGTTCACGGTATAGTGAACCGGTGATAACGTCTGAATGCCGTGCGGCATTCAGCATGCATGATGCATGAGTAACCCTATGGTCAGAAGCTTCACGGATCGCGTCTTCGGCGGTGTCTGCGGTGGGCTTGGCTCGTCACTGCGCCTGAATGCATGGGCAGTGCGCGTCGTGTTCACTGCGCTGAGCATCATCAGCCAGGGCGCGTTCGTCGTCCCGTATCTCGCGCTGTGGTGGATCACGCCGCAGGAACAACCCTCGGCACGGCGTCAGCGTCGTTTGCCCGTGATCCTCGCGCTGCTGCTGCTGGCGCTGACCGGCGCGGCATGGATCGCGCGCGATCAGGGGCTGCTGCGCACCGAGACCGGAGCTGATCTGTTCTGGCCCGGCGCGTTGGGCATTCTCGCCATGATCTTCTTCCTGCGTCAGTTCGGCGGAGGGCAACGATGAAAACTGCGCGCCGCACCAATCCACTGCTGGGGCTGCTGGCGCTCGGCATCGCAGGTATCCTGCTGGCGCAAACGCTCGGCGCGCTGCCCGGCGGCGCTTATGACTGGATCGCCCGCGGTGCTCCTGCCCTGCTGATCGTGATCGGTCTTGCCTTTCTGCTGCGCGATCGTGTGCCCTTCGGCAGCATCTTCGCGCTGCTGCTGACAGCGGCGCTGGTGGTCGGGATCGCCTACACCGCCTACCAGCAGCGCTCGACGGAAGTGCGCACAGAAAACAGGCAGCCGATCTCGCAGGCGATCGGCACGCCAAACCTGCTGCGCGTACAGCTTCAGACCCTGGCTACACAGGTCGATATCATCGATTCGCCGTCCGGTGGTTTCGTGGCGGGGGAATTCGTCGGCAGCAGCGCCAACCGCGTCAGCGTGACCTACTTTGAGACCGAAGATGGCACGGGCACGCTCACGCTCACCGAACAGACCATGAGCGAAATTCCGACGCTCGACACGCTGGGACGCGGCTCTCTGCGCGTGGAACTGCCCCCCTTTGTTCCGATCGAAATCTCGCTGATCGGCGCTGACGGTGATACCACGCTTAATCTGAACGAATTGCAGATCGAGCGGCTGAACGTCACCGTGTCGCGGGGGAACCTGGTCGTACAGCTTCCGGATTACTCTCCTCAGGCGGTGAGCGCGGGAGCCTTCCACGGGTCGATCACCACGGGCGAAGGTAACCTGACACTGTTCATCCCGGCGAACGTTTCGGCACGGCTGGAACTCAACCGCGGTGGCAGCGGGATCGAGCCGGAGTATGATCCGAACGTCTACAACTATCTGGTGGGCGATGTGCTGGAAGCCCGCGATATCCTCACGGCACAGTCGATCCTGCGTTACTCGCTGACAGCGCCGCGCGGAACCATCCGCGTGGGCACAAGCCAGAACTGAGATGCAATTAAAGAGGACGCCGGCGCGGGCGTCCTCTTTCTTTCCCTACAACAACATCTGTACCAGGATATCGTAGGTGCGCCAGATCATGCGGCGGAACGGATCGGGCCAGTCTCGCCCCGGCAGCAGCGGCGGAAAACTCGACGCGCCGGGCTGATTGAAGGCATTGTTCCAGCCCTCGCCCGTCCACAGGATATCCGCGCCGGGGATACCAAGCTGAGCAACCAGCCCCTGAGCATCATAACCGTTGTTTTCCATCACGTTGCTGTGAATGTAATTGTTTTCCGGCAGCGGCCCCAGATCGAACACAGTATCCCGATCATACAGAATGTACAGGCTGGTCAGCGCCACGCCGACCGTCTGATTACCTCGAATCACGTTATCAAAGACCTCGGTGTTATCCGCCGCCATGATCATCACCCCTGTTCCCGGCGGCACATTGCCAACCGCAGAATTGGGCGCGCCGAAATTGGGGTGATTGTTATTCTCGATCAGGTTGTTATAGACACGAGTGTTGTAACCCACGCGCGACGGATTGTTGGGCAGCAGAAAGACAAGAATGCCGCCGGTGTTGTTGTAGGCGTGATTGTTATAAACCTCGGCGTCCACGCTGTTTTCGATCTCGATGCCCGTGACGTTGCCATGCACCACATTGTCGCGCACGATGATCGGACCCCGGCTCTGGCCGACGTAGATCGCCGCGTCGGCAATACCGGTCGCCTCAACGCGCTCGATCAGGATATCAGTGCATTCCACCGGATACACACCGTAAATCCCGGCATCGGCGATGATCAGATCGCGATAGACGATGCGCTGCGCCCCGGTCGTCAGGACGCCGTTGCCCAGCGTGCCGCGAATGCCGAATCCCTCAAGGACGAAATCATCGCCTGTCGTGTTGAATCCGTCGCTCAGCACCCCCTGCCCATCGATCCAGGCACGCTCGTCATCGCCGCGAAATTCGCCGTCGCCATCCACATCGCGCAGCAGACCGCGCACCGTCAGATTGGGGGTATCGATGTAGACTGTCTCGAAGTAGATGCCCGGCTCAACCTCAACGGTATCCCCCGGCATCGCCTGATCAACCGCCGCCTGAATCGACTCGCCCGGACGCACTGTGATCGTCTGCGGGGCACGCGCCTGACCGGGTTCAAAGGGCAGCGCCGTCGAGCGCTCGACCAGATCACGCGCCGGATTCTCAATGGGCTGAGCAACGGGCAGTCCGCTAGGCACACTCGCCGGGATGGCGATCAGATCAGCCGGCTCATCCGTCAGCGCGTAGAGGAACTGCACCAGATCAGCGCGCTGCTGGTCAGTCAGCCGGAAGCCGCGCACTTTTTCATCAACCACCACTTCCACGCCGAAAGCCGGTCCGCCGCCCTGCTCATAGAAGTCGATCACATCCTCCAGCGTGGCGAAAACGCCGTTATGCATATAAGGGGCGCTGAGGGCGACATTGCGCAGCCCCGGTGTACGGAAGGCGCGTTCTGCCTGTGGGGCGTTGAGCGTTTCGATCTGCCCCAGGTCCGGGCGATCAGGATCGGCATCAGGCACACCGAGGACGTGGAAGGTGTTATGGGTAAAGGTTGGCCATGCATGGCACTCAAAGCAGCGGGTCTGCGCGCTTCGGAAGACATCAAAGCCGCGCCGCTGAGCCGGAGTCAGCGCATTAAAGTCGCCCGCCGCGAAACGGTCAAATGGGGAATCGTCAGAGATCAGGGTGCGCTGGAATGCTGCGATCGCCGCGACGACATTATCGACCGTAATCGCTTCATCGCCAGCCTCCGGGAAAGCGCGCGCAAATTCTGCCTGGTAGGCCGCAATCTCCCGAAGCTGGGCAATCATGGCGTCGAGATCAGCCCCCATTTCATCGGCGCTGGTGAGCGGCACGAGCATCTGCGCCTCAAGTGAGTCCGCCCGTCCATCCCAGAACAGCCGCGTCGCATAGGCAACGTTCCAGAGCGAGGGCGCATTGCGGCGCAGATCGCCGTGCGAGCCTTGTGCCAGCGCGCGCCCATCGCTGAAGCCCAGATCCGGATGATGGCAGGAAGCACAGGCAAGATCATCATTTGCCGAGAGGACCGGATCATAGAACAGCAGGCGGCCGAGCGCTGCCTGATCGGCATCTACAGGAGGCAGTTCGGGGAAAGGAGCCTGCAAACCGGTCCCGGAAGTTCGCATCTGGCGCGCGCCGCCGCCTTCCTGGCTGATCGGGATGACCGGGTCTTCCGGCACAGGCAGGAAGGCAAACGCTGTCAGCAGTGCGCAGATGAACAGAAGCGGCAGCGCCGGAATCCACAGCCACCAGCGCCGGCGTGCCCGTTCACGGACAGATACAGTCATGATTGCTGCTCCCGTCGAGGACCCCAACCCAAAGCGATCGTCGCCAGTGCGGCGATCAGCAGACCAGCCGCCCATACGCTGTATACAGGAACGAGCGACGCCTGAGACTCCAGATAGCCGACCCCCAGCGTGCGCTCAGCGCTCACCTGGCTGACACCTGCCACGATCAGCGCCGCGCTGAAGACTGCGATACCCGCCGCAAAGATAATCGCCAGCCTTCGACGATCGGGCAGCGCCAGCGCCAGCAGAGGTGTCATCGCCGCCACCGCGATCAGGCTGTGCATAGCATCGGTGAGCCGCGTGCCGATGATCCATGGGCTGACCAACGGCAGCGCGTGAAACGCACCCAGCAGGCTGGCGAGCAGAAGCGCTGCCTGCATGAGACGTATCAGAACGGGATGTTCATGCTGCGCCGCCAGCGGGAATGCGCCGCGCACGACGATCAGCCCGACAGCAGGCAGCGCCAGCACTGATAGCCAGCTCACCACCGTCAGCACAGGGGAGTCGATCAGCGTCTGAAGTCCGGTCATGATCATCGCCATCCCCCAGATCGCCAGCAGCCCACCCATGAAATACAGCGACTTTTCCGAGGGCGCGCCGGGACGCGCCATGATCAGCGTCCACGTGGTCAGGATGAAACCGACCGGCTGGATCAGCCCAACAGCGATGACTCGAAAGATGCGATCGTTAAGAAAGGTTCCCGACGGCATCAGACCGACCAGAAGGCCGGCGATGATGCTGCCCATGCCCACCAGCCACAGCAGGCTGCTGCCTTCACTCACCGTGTGATGACGCGCAGCCAGCGCGCAAAACGCCGCCAGCAGCGCAATCAGGATAACATCCAGCAGCGGCGGCAGCTCAAGCCCGGCACGCCCATCGGTCACCCCCAGCAGCGCCAGAATGCCTGCCACGACCACAAAGGCTGTCCACAGGCGGGCGAACAAGCGCAGGGCGCGATCTGCCTCAATGCGAAAAACCTGTACCGACGCCCCCAGAATGCCGGACAGCAGGGCGGTTTGCAGCAGCACGCTCGCCAGCGCGTTCGATTGATGATATGGCAGCACCGTCGCAAGGGCATCGCTGCCCAGAAACTTGACCGCTCCGATCAGTGTTGTGACCCAGTACAGGACGAGAAGAATGGACATCTGATTGAAGAATCGCCGGGCGGCGGCAGTCATCATCAGGCTCACTCCAGCGTCATGAGAAAGGCGATGATCTGGTTGATCTGCTCGGCGCTCAGGACCTCGCCGAGGTTCTGCGCCATCACGTTCTGAAAGCCCTCAACCACATGCTCACCGGGGTTCAGGATGGAATTGCGAATGTAGGTTTCCGCACTCTGACCGGGCACACGGGTTCCGGCGCGGGTGGCGATCCCTGCCAGCGAGGGGCCGACCACGACAACATCCGGCTCCAGCGCATGACATGTGCCGCAGATAGCAGGCGGACGAGAGAACCAGTATCGCCCCGCCTCGACAGGATCTTCCGGCACTTGGGCGCTGGTCAGCAGCGCAGTATCCACGCTGCCCGTGCTGACAGCGAGCGCCGCCGGGGGCCACCGCCGGGCATTTTCCTGCGCGCCTGCCCATTCCAGGAAAACCAGCAGATCGGTCGTTTCGTCGCGCGTCAGGCCAAAGCGCGGCATCACCCGTTCCGAAGTCGGGTGGAAAGCGCCGGGATTGACGAAGAACGGACGCAGATAATTCTCACCGCGCTGCTGGTAGATGTGAGTGAGATCAGGGGCATAAGCGCCGCCCTGTCCATACAGGGTATGGCAGCCTTCACACTGATTCTCTCGCCAGACCGCCCAGCCGCGCTGAACCGCCAGCGTCGGCTCGGCACGAATAGCGGGTGTGGTGGTCAGCATCGTCAGCACGAGGATTGCGGCGCTGATCACAAGGCAAAAGCCGAAGAAAGCGCGTGTTCCGGGCATCGTAAGCTTCCAGTTCAGAAGAAACGGGATGAGCCAGCGCTCATCGATTTTTAAGGTTTGAGTATACGCGCCGCCTCACAATTCGCAAGCGGACGGCGTACATTGACGCCCTGCGCCGGGTTCACTATACTGGCAGATAGTCATCAACCCATGCAGAAGCTGCAAGGACAAAGTACATGGCGAGCGAACAAACGATTGATCCGGCGCTGCTCGAAATACTCCGCTGCCCGGTCGCAGTGCATTACAAGGACAAGGGCGATGATCCCGGACGCCTGGAACTGGTGAAGGGAAGCTGGCTGGTCTGCGCAGACAGCGGCTACAAGTACCCCATCCGTCAGGGCATTCCCGTCATGCTGGTTGAAGAAGGCGAGAAATGGAAGGACACCGCGGTTGAAGACCTTCCCGTGCCCCCGCCAGAATCATAGCGCCAGCTCTCATTTTCGTCTTCAGGTGCGCATACAGGACTAGAGTGTGGGTCAGATCAATTGTGTCTGACCCACACTCACGTTATACTGCCCATAATCTCATAACATTTTTTGCGCGGGCAAGCCATGTTGCACGAGGATGAGCGATGGCTGACTTTTCTCCTCATGAAGCGCCAGCGCGCCAGCCGAGTTCGCTCTCGATCCAGCTACCGGCGAAACTCATCGGGCGTGATGTCACCGCAGGGCGTATCTACACACAACTCAAAGAGAACCGTCCTGTGCTTCTCTACGGGATGTCCGGCATTGGCAAAACGGCGCTTGCCGGGATGGTCGCCAGCGCATATACCGAGCTGTCCGGCGGAGCCATCTGGCTGGATGTTCGGGATGCCTCGCTGGCAGAACTGATCGCCCGCATCGGGCGCGCTTACCAGATTGAAGATATCACCAGCGCCGAGAATCCCGCGGTCGAGATCAATGCGGCGCGCGCCCTCCTCACGCGGGAAAAACCGCTGATCGTGCTCGACGGCAGCCTGAACGCGATGGCAGCTTCAGAATTCATCACGCGGGCCGCGCCCGGTGTGCCGGTGCTGATGGTGAACGATGAAGAAATCCCCGGTGAGTGGACGAGCCTGCGCCTCGGCAAGCTCGACCCGGAATATGCCAGCGCGCTCTACAAGCAGATCAGCGGCATCACCGATCAGAATCTTGATACCGAGATCAATGATCTGGTGAAGACCCTCAACTACATCCCGCTGGCGATCGCCATCGCCGCCGGTTCGACACGTGCCAACCGCCAGACACCCAAACAGTTCATGCAGGCGCTGCCAGTCGGGCAGAGCGCTGCCGTCAATGCGCAGCTTTTGGCACTGACCGTCGCCTTCCGCCTGCTGCCCAATGCGCTGCAAGGACTGCTGCTGGTGATGGGCGCGACCCCGCGCGGCGGCGCGTCCGCAGAACTGCTGGAACTGATCGCCAATGCCTCGGAAGAAACGGTCAGCAGCGCGATGAGCCAGCTCGTACAGCGGCAGCTCGTCTTCCGCACCAGCCGTTACGGCGGCGCATACTACAGCCTGCATCCGATCATCTACACCTTTGCGCAGACCTGGCTCAAGGGGGCGGGCAAACTTCGTGACCTGCAAACCAAAGTGCTCGACTCCGTTCTGATCTACGCCCGCAAGCACAGCCACCCTGACCAGGAAGATCATGATCGCCTTGCGGCAGAGATGGACACGATCCTTGCCAGCGCGCAAGCCGCCTCTGACAATGGCGACAAGCACGCCGCCAATCAGCTCGCTGCGGCGCTGGCGCAAGCCGGCGACTTCATCGTCAGCCGTGGATATACCTATGAACACGAACAGCTTCGCCGGCTTGCCGCGTCCTCGCAGACGGCGTTCCCGGCATACGGCACATCGACAAGTCCGCTGCCACTGCTGGAAGAAGAACCAGAGCCGCAGTCATCCTCACCTGCGGTGCTGAGTGACGATGACGACGATGAACCGGACCTGCTGGAAGATGATGACATCCTGACTGAAGATGATCTCGATGAAGATCTGCTCGACGAGGATGACGACGATCTCCAGCCGCATGTGCTGCCTCATGACGAGCTGGATGAGGACTACGACGAAGACGATGACATCCTGACTGAGGATGATCTCGATGAAGATCTGCTCGACGAGGATGACGACCAAGACTTCGATGAGGATGATGAACCCCTGCCCTTTGATGGTGAGGAAGATTCGCAGCTCATCGAGGATCCTATGGTCGTCTCGATCAGCGACGAAACCGATATTCCCCGTCTGCGCACGATCCTGATGCAGGCGCGCCAGGCAGGTGATCGCCGCCGGCAGGCAGAAGCGCTGATGCAGATCGGCGGCTTGCAGGAACAGAATGAGCAGGATAACGAGGCGATCACCAGCTTCTCGGAAGCGCTGACGGTCTATGAGGCGCTGGACGACAAGCCCGGCATGCTGACAGCGCTCGAACAGCTTTCCCGGCTGACTTCACGGACGGGCACTTCCACCGCCGCGATCCTGCATGCCACGCGCGGCGCAGCGCTGGCGGAACAGCTTCACAATTCCGTTGTGCAGATGCGTCTGCTGACGATCCTCGGCGACGAGCGGCAGCAGCTTGGAGAAAGCGACCTGGCGATCCGCGCATATATGCAGGCGCTGGGGATCGCCAAAAACGCCGCCGATGCGCGCAGCCAGGCAGTTCTGGAATACAAGCTCGGCTATGCTCAGCTTGACAGCGGCGACCCCGAAGCAGCCATCAACACATGGAAGATGGCGATCGAGCGCTTCCGCACGCAGGGACGGCGCGATTATGAG
>SZPD01000466.1 GCA_030263515.1 Anaerolineae bacterium CFX9
ATATGCTGCACTTCGATCAGCTCGCTCTCGGCAAGATCGGCGATGGTGCGCGCCAGCTTGAGGATGCGATGGTAGGCACGGGCGCTGAGCTGCATCCGCCTGACTGAAAGTTCGATCAGTGAGCGCGCCTCAGGGGTCAGGATACAGAACGTCTGAATTTCGCTGACGCCCATATCCGCATTGGCATGCATCTGCGGCAGGTGTTCAAAACGTGCCGTCTGGCGAGCGCGCGCCGCCTGCACCCGTTCGCGGATAGTCAGCGAAGTCTCGGCGCGCTGATCGCCCATCAGCTTGTCGTATTCCACACGCGGCACGTCAACATGGATATCGATTCGATCAAGCAGCGGCCCTGAAAGGCGGCTCTGGTAGCGGCTGATCATGGTGGGCGTGCAGGTACAGGGATGCACCGGATCGCCATAGAAACCGCACGGGCACGGATTCATCGCCAGCACGAGCAGAAAATTGGCGGGCAGGGTTAACGATCCGCTGGCACGGCTGATCGTCACGACCTTGTCTTCAATCGGCTGCCGCAGCACCTCAAGCGTCCGCTGGCCCATCTCCACGGCTTCGTCGATAAAAAGCACCCCGCGATGCGCCAGGGTCACCTCGCCGGGGCGTGGCACGCTTCCACCCCCCACGATTCCGGCGGAAGAAATGGTGTGGTGAGGGGCACGAAACGGGCGTACATCGACCAGCGGCGCGCCGCCGCGCAGCATATCAGCGACCGAGTAAATGCGCGTCACTTCGAGCGCCTCAGCATGCGTCAGCGCCGGCAAAATCCCCTGCATGGCACGGGCAAGCAGGGTTTTCCCCGTCCCCGGAGGACCGATCAGGCGAACGTTGTGATTGCCGCCAGCAGCAATTTCCAGCGCGCGCTTGACGTGTTCCTGCCCTCTGATATCAGCAAAATCGGTGACGCCATCGGGAAGGCTGGCAGTGTTCCCATTTCGCACGTGCTGAGGTCGATACGGTGGGATCGGATTCATGCCATAAAGATGCTCGACCAACTGCCCCAGGCTGGTAACAGGAATCACTTCGATATCAGGGATGAGCGCCGCCTCAGCAGCATCTTCCTCAGGCACATAAATCGTGCGGCAGCCCTCCTGCGCAGCGACATGCGTCATCGGCATCACACCGCGGCAGTGCCGGACAGCCCCATCCAAAGACAATTCGCCAATGAATACGGCGTTTTCCAGTTTGTCGATCGGGACCTGGTCAGTAGCCGCCAGCGCGCCCACAGCAATCGCCAGATCGTAGGCAGGCCCATGTTTCGGCAGGTCCGCAGGGGAAAGATTGACGACATACTGCTTCTGCGGGAATTGCAGCCGGCTGTTCTTGATCGCCGCGCGCACACGTTCCCGGCTCTCCTTGACCGCCGAGTCGGGCAGCCCCACGATGTTGAAGCTGGGAACGCCGGCACGCGGGTTGAAATCGGTCTGCACTTCCACGATGCAGCCATCAAGACCAAGAATGGCACAGGCTCGCACAATCGACAGCATAAGTGACCTTCAGTGAAACGGACAAGGACTGCGCCGCGAAGTATATCGCCCACAACCGGGAATGCTATGGCGCATGACGAAGATATCGCGCCCGTGTTTCGGCGGTCAGTTCAAGCTGTTCGGGCGACAGCATCGACCACAATACATCCGGCGACACCACCCGCCCCCGCCCGGCATCACTATAACGCCTGAGCCACTCAAAGAAAGCTTCTGTGCCGAGATCGCTGCGCAGCGCGTGCAGCATGCGCGCCCCACGCAGATACACAGCATTGATGTATTCCCGGATCGTACCAAACTGATAGACCGTCGAGTCAACCGGCGCGCCGGTGAACGAAGGCGGGGCAAAGGTATCGACGCGGAACGCCCACCACCAATCCTTCAGTTCAGGATAAAACTCCTCATAGAAGATATATTCGCTGTAAGTCGCAAGGGCTTCATCCAGCCACGGCGTCAGCGCAGGATCGCTGCCAACACGATTGAACCACCACTGATGCGCAACTTCGTGTATGGTGATGATTGCCAGATAGGACTGCGGCGTGCCGTTATAAGTGCGGAACCAGTCATCGCTGACGAAGACGAACTGGCTGAACTCCATGCCATCCGGGAAATCTCCCTCAACCACCACAAACCGGTTTTGCGGGTAGCTTCCAAAGAGATCCGAGAACATCCCGATCGCCTGGGACGCCCAGCGCAGCGCGTCCACCGCACCATCGACGACACCATTATCCGTCTGGACAAGCGTATCGCTGAAGGTGTACAGTTCAACCAGCGTACCATTGCTTGCGGTGCGTGAACTGACATTGAACTGGTCGCTCAGGCTGAGCGCCAGATCCCGCGCTTCCAGAGAGATCACCCGCCACCGATTCAATGCAGACTCCACTGTGCCCGGCGCAGCCAGGCGCAGATCCTCAGGCGAGTTGACAACTTCCAGCGTCAGATCCCAGTCTGCGGTATCAGCCACCACCTGTTCGCCAATGCCGATCACCTCATGG
>SZPD01000467.1 GCA_030263515.1 Anaerolineae bacterium CFX9
ATCGGCTCCATCAAACCTGAGAGAATACAGGTTTCTGAACAGGATACTCTGAAATGGGGAATGCAGCACTTTGCTGCTCATCTCAGAGTTCCCCGGCGACAGGATCAAGCGCCGGGCCGGGCACGCGAGAAACTTTCCGGCGGTGCGCCACAAGAACGAGCACGCCCCCCAGAACGTAGGCGACAACCTGCACATTGATCAGCGCGGGACCGAAGATCTCACCGAGTGTGCCTGCGAGGATGATGCCGATCAGCGCGAACAGGGATGAGACGGTCATCAGCGCGCCGAAGACGCGGCCGCGGTAGGTATCATCTGCGCCTTTCTGAAGCAGCGTCAGGACGCCGGTCATCAGGGCGGCAACCGGCAGCCCGGTGATGACCAGCACCACCATGCCGAAGGCGACGCCGGGGATGAAAAGGTAGTAATTCAGCAGGACGAGGTCGAACAGGCCAACCAGCAGGCTTCCCCAGCCCGCCATCGCCCACAGCGAGCCGCGCCCGCCGCGCCGCGCAATGATCGCCCCGCCGATGATGCCACCTACAGCCTGCGCAGACATCAGCCCGCCCAGCCCCACGGCGTCTGTTTGCAGCAGATCGGTGGCAAACGGCGCAAGCAGCACGCTCAGCACGCCTTCGCCGATCGATGTGATCGCCATCAGGATGAACATGATCGTCAGCGTGTAGCTTTGACGCACGATCGCAAGCCCTTCACGCCACTCGTTGAAGACATGCCGAGCAGACAGCGCCGGTTTTTCGGCAGGGGGTGCGGCTTCTGCGGCGGCGGAGCGCGGCAGGCGGATAGCCGCGATCATCAGCCCGGCGAGCGCAAAGGTCAGCACATCGGCAAGCACGATCATGCTGAAGCCAAAGCTCGCCATCAGTATACCGCCGATGGCGGGGCCGGTCAGGCGGGCGATCTGGTTATTCATGTTATTGAGCGCATTGGCGGAGACGAGATCGCCGTCCTCAACCAGCGTGGGCAGGAAGGCATTTTCAGCCGGATAGAGAAACTGTGAGAGCGTCGCCGTGCAGAAGGCGGAGAGATAGACGAGCCAGAGATGTTCCGCGCTGCGCACCAGCAGCAGCGGCAGGATCGCCAGCGCCAGCAGCAGATTGGCGACGACCATCGTTCGCTGACGATCCCAGCGATCGACGAAGACGCCGGCGACCGAGCCGAGCGCGATGCGCGGCAGCGTTCCCGCAATGAACATCAGGCTGGTGGCAAGCGCCGAGCCGGTCATCTCGTAAACGTAGAGCGGCCGCGCGATCATCATCATCCAGTCGCCGGCGAAGGAGATCAGCCCGCTCCACCACAGGAGCGCGAAGTTACGCTGTCGCAGAAGTCGAAACATGAGAGCCTGTCTTTCCGGAGTGAGGGTTATACACACCAGTTCGACGGGCAGCGCCGTTTTGTTCAGAATTGAGGATGCGGCGGGGAATCAAAAGGGTGAGCAGTGACGCTCACCCTTTTGCGTATCAGAAGCGTTTTGTCCTAGCGGACGACGTTGGCGGCCGGGATGTAGACCGGGGACGCCTGGCAGGAAATCCACACACGGGCGAAACCGCTCTCGGTGAATTCGGTCACGTACCAGGTGCCGGGCGGCAGGTTGAAGCCCGTGTACGTGTTGACATCATCATCCCAGTATGCCAGCGCGCCGGCCGGGACGTTGTAGATCACGGAGCCAGCGGGCAGCGGATAAGGCGCGCCGTTGCAGGCATCACCCGTAAGACCGCTCACGCTGCTCACCGTTGCGCCGAACGTGAAGCCAGCGTTGGCGCAGTCGATGCCGACCTGGTCACTCCAGAACTGGCCGTTGCCATTGGCGTCGTAGGTTGTGGTTGCCGCGGGCCCCACAGCGTCTTCCAGGTATACGCCGATACCGGCTGCTCCCTGAAGGATCGGCCCGCCGATGGTGAACGCGACGGTGAAAGTGCTGCCCGCGGGAACATCAGCGCCCGCGCCGGCCCGGAAGTTGCCGTCATCCCACATATTGATGGCGTAGAATCCGGCGTCCTCGACGTTAGCGCTCAGATAAAACGTACAGTTGGCGGCATCGAGTGTTGCGCCAGTGAGGAAACCACCGGGAGCCGCAAATGTGGGCAGTGCGACGATGAAGAGTGCAGCGATGGTCACTGCGAGGACGAGAAAGCGACGAAATGTGAACTGCATGATGGTTTGGGGTCTCCTGAGTCGTGATCAAAAAAGCAAAGTTGCTGCTTTTACAGCATACTTTAAATTACTATTAATGGGGAAGTAAAAATCCTGCAAAAATGGCGACAACGTCGGTTGCACGCTGGCGGCGAGCGATGATCCCCGTGAATGCCATGCTTAGCAGCAGCCCATCAAGCCACTGATCAAGGCGCAGCCCATACAGGATCGGCAGGCTGTCTCCGCGCCAGAAGCCGATGATGAACATCCCTGCGCTGAAAAGCGCCAGCGCCAGCCAGAAGCGGCGGCCAGTCATGCGAGATGTGAAGATCAGCCA
>SZPD01000468.1 GCA_030263515.1 Anaerolineae bacterium CFX9
GCAGTCAGGCATGGCGTACCGAATGTCCATATGGTCGGCTGGGTTCCTTCCGTCATCCCCTATCTTGAGCAGTGCGCGATCTCGATCATCCCCTTGCAGATAGGGGCGGGAACGAAACGGAAACTGCTTCAGTCGCTGATGATCGGCACACCCAGCGTCTCGACCTCGATCGGCATCGAAGGCATGCATCTGACGCATGAGCAGGAGGTGCTGGTTGCCGACACGCCGGAAACGTTCGTGGATCAAATCAACCGCCTGCTGAGTGATGAGGCGCTCTGGTCAAGGCTGGCCGAGCATGGCCGCCAGCATGCGATGGCTCACTTCAGCAAGGACGTGGTCGAAACCCGGCTGAAAATGCTGCTCGGCCGTCTCAATCTGAACTAACGCCGGGCTGCTGACCAAATTCATCGAAAGCTGGATACCTGTCTGATGGGACCAGTTTCCTATGCGCATGCGCTGCATAGCCTGAATTTCCGCGCAACGTTACCCTGCCTCTCAACGATATACCTTATGTGTACTCGTGCCGCTTCAGGCGCGCAGTCCGCCGTTCACGATGGCAGATACAGGCTCAGCCGTGTCCATAGCTTCCCCTGCACTTCTCCATACCACAGCCCCGCTGATCATGGGGAGGTATGCGCCTGTGCTCCGCAGCGGAAATCTCAATCCCGGCGCTGATGCGTCCGATATAATATCGAATCGTGTGCAGGCGAATCGAAAGGTCTGGCTCAGCCAATTCCGTGTCAGTACCCGTGTTCCATCCATGACGACTCCGGTATCAGGCGATCTTGTCCAGGCGCTGTTTCTGCTGCTGGCGGCGTCCCTTCCATCCGACTCGAAGCCGGCGATCGATGTCTTCGCTCTGGTTCGGAAGGCGCAGGTCGGCGATCAGGAAGCTCTGGCTGCACTGTATCAGGTGTATGCTGCGGTGATCTATCGCTATGTTGCGCTGCGCGTTTCTGATGCGGAAGATGTGGAAGATATCACCTCCGAAGTCTTCATCAGCATGGTGAAAGGGCTGCCGAATTATCAGATTACCGGCGCGCCCTTCGAGGCATGGCTGTATCGAATCGCTGCTGCACGCATCGCAGATCATTTCCGCGCCGGATACAAAACCCACGAACAGCGGCTGATCGATGACTTCCCCGATACAAACGGCGAGCCAGAGGAGGCTGTCCAGGCGCAGCAGTCGATCGATCAGGTCAAGGCTGCGCTGCGGAAATTGTCCGTCGAACATCAGACCATCCTCATCCTGCGCTTCATTGAACGTAAAAGTCATGAGGAAGTTGCCGCGATCATGGGCAAGAGCGAGAGCGCGATCAAGAGCGCTCAGCACCGCGCCCTGATTCAGCTCACCGAACTGCTCGGCGGCAGCCAGAAGATCAAGCACTATCTGCGAGGTCAGCGTGAGTAGCCCGTGGACTTCACCGGAACAGCTTGCTCGGCGGCTGGATCAGGTGCTGCCGCCTGACAGCGCTGCAAAACCGCCGATCACCACTGATCCGCTGGTCAATGCCGCGGCGCTGGTATCATCGATTGTCGTCCCGGCGCTGCCCGCCGCTGCCTCTGCACGGATCCAACAGCAGATGCTTGCCGCTTACAGACAGCAGATGCGCTTCGCTCCAAAACGCCGCAGCAGCCTGTCCATCGTTCGCGGCCTGATGCGCTATGGGCTGGTCGCCGCGCTGATCCTTGCGTTGATCGCCTTTGGTATTTCGCCCGCCGTGGCGAACAGTGTTCCGGGTGAACCCCTGTATGCGGTCAAACAGCTTGCTGAAACAGTCGAGCTTGCCACAGCGGCAGAAGGCCGCCGCAGCGCCGTCCTGATCACGCACGCCGATAGGCGCATGCAAGAAGCGGGGGTGCTGCTGGATCGCGGCCGCTTTGAAGAAACACTGATCCAACGGGCATTGGAAAGTCTCACCGAGGCGGCGGGCGACGAAAGCGCCCCGGCATTCGCAGCGCAGGCATCAACAGTCATCGAACGTGCAGAAAGCATTGTGACGGCGGCTGTCAGCGCTCAACTGCTCGATAATGCTGCTGCGTCGGCGCTCAGAGAGGCGATCACGGCCGTCAGAAGTACGCCGGCATACACCCTGCCCGGTCAGTTGCCGGAGCCGGTGAACGTTCCCGAAGTTATCATGACGGCAACGCCGACCCCGCTTCCGAGCGAAACGCCAACCCGGACATGGACAGCAACGTGGACGGCAACCTCAACAGCCACCCCCACTCCATCCGAGACGAACACGGCATCGCCAACAGCAACGGAAACCCCGACGGCAACCGGGACAGCCGTATCAACCGCTTCATGGACGCCGAGCGCAACACCAACCTATACCGAAACTGCTGCACCCGCAGCGCTGTCTACACTCACCCCATCGCGGACGAACACCCCCCGTCCGGGCGGTGGCGGGCGACCCACCGTGATCTGCCCGCCCCAGAGCGTTGGCTGCGGCACAGGCGGCGTTCCCGGCGGGATGATTCCGGG
>SZPD01000038.1 GCA_030263515.1 Anaerolineae bacterium CFX9
GCGGCAGATGACATCGGCATCTTCAATGCCTATGGCATCGCGGGGCTGCTGTGCGTTGCCATGCTGATACTGACAGTCTCTGCATGGTATGTGACACGCCGGCGATCATCAACATAAGAGCCGGGTTTATGCGAACAACCCGGCTCCGTGAGCATGATTGAAACGTCAGCGCTCAGGCGCTGGCAGGCACACCCTCAATGCCGTTGAGGATGTTCTGGATCTGCTGAGACATCCCGACGAGCGGGTTGCCGCCGCCGCTGTTGAAAACATCGACGCGCACGCGAACGACCAGATTTTCCCGCATCCAGATCGACTCCGAGCCATACAAGCCGACGTTGAACCCATTCGGCTCCGGGAAGTCGGGGCGCTGGCTGGCGTTTTCGAGATTGCGGACGGTTCTCAGGGTGTTTTCAAAGTAGGCAACCGCGCCCTCAACCGACTCGAATTCGCCGAAATAGAGCGTGATCTGCCCGCCCTGCCGCTCAGCGACGCTGACAGTCACCAGCCGTCCGCCGTCTGTATCCCGGAACTGCGCGCTGGCGGGGTTAACCTGCCAGCTTGCGCCGCCGACGGAGATCGACGCGGGCAGCCCTGCAACGATGGTATCGAGCAGGGTTGCGGCGGCGGGTTCCTCCTCTTCTTCTGGCTCAGGAGTCGCTTCCGGGGCGGGGGTTCGTGTCGGGGCGCGGGTTTCCGTCGGCAGCGGGGTATTCGACGGGGTGACCGTCGGTGTGATATCAAGGTCTTCCGGTGCGCAAGCGGCAAGCAGCAGCATCGCCAACGCAATCAGCGCAATTTTTGAGAGCCGCATGAGGTTCCTGCTCCTCTGGTAAGGCATCAACAAAAAACTCACTCGTCCGCCCTATTCTTCTTCCTCGTCGGGCGTATGAATATGCAGTCGTTCAGGCACTTCACCCGTGATGATCATGTGCGCCGTTTCCATTTCGGTCACATCCTGCTTTCGGAAATCGCCCACCTTGCGTCCCCCACGGATGATCGTGAAGCGGTCAGCGACCGCGTGCACATGCAGAATGTTGTGCGTGATGAAGATGACAGACAACCCGCGCTCCTTGGCACGGCGAATGTAATTCAGCACTTCTTCAGTCTGCTTGACCGACAGCGCGGAAGTCGGCTCGTCCAGGATGAGCAGCTTCTTGCCGAAGTACACAGCGCGCCCGATGGCGATCGACTGTCGTTCACCGCCGGAAAGTGACCCTACCTGCTCATTGGCATCGCGAATGCGGATACCGATATCCGCCAGCGCTTCACGCGCCTTTTCCGCCATCTGCCGCTTGTCCAGCACCTGAATGGGACCGATACGATGCATCAGCTCCTGCCCCAGCCAGAAATTACGCGAGATGCTCATCAGCGGGACGAGCGCCAGGTCCTGATACACGGTTTCGATGCCGAGATGGCGCGCGTCGTTGGGCGAGTTGATCTCGACGGGCTGCCCCTCGAAGTAGATCTGCCCGGAAGTCGGGGTGTGAACCCCGGTCAGGATCTTGATCAGCGTCGATTTACCCGCGCCGTTATCGCCGAGCAAGCCGACGATCTCCGGTCGGTCGATGTAAAAATCCACGCCGCGGAGCGCCTGCACCGTCCCAAAACTTTTCTTGATCCCGCGCATTTCGACCAGAGGTGTCGATGTCGCCGCTTGTTCGCTCATGTGCGCACCCGCCTTACTACCGTATTGATGACGACCGCGACGATAATGATGATGCCGATCACGCCGCTGAAGGCGCGCGCATCCACACCGATCAGGACGAGGCCGGTTTGCAGCATACCGAAGATCAGCACACCCAGCAGCGCGCCGATGATGCTGCCATAACCACCCGTCAGCAGCGCCCCGCCGATCACCGACGCAGCGATGACCTCCAGTTCGAGACCATTGCCGGTCAGAGGATCGACATTGGCCAGGCGCGCCACGTTGATGATACCGGCCGTTGCGGCCAGCACCGAGCAGATGATGAAGTTGGTCACCTTGACGCGGTTGACGCTGATACCCTGCGCGCGCGCAGCGCCCGGATTGCCGCCGACGGCAAACACATGGTTGCCATAGCGCGTCTGCGTCAGAATGAACTGGAAGACGACGACCAGGATGAGCCACCACATCACACCTGAACGCAGGTTGACATCCGCAGTGACGAAACCGAAGCGCCCGTTGGCGATATCGAAGAAACTGATTTCGAGCAGCGTCTGGGTGGTGGATGCCTGGAACTGATCGACAGCGGCAGCGGCGAGCAGCACGATCGCCCCGCCAACAGTGATGACGGAGACGACCAGCCGGACGAACGTCAGGAACAGGAAGAAATCGCGGAAATCGCTCTGTTCACTGCGATAATTTGCCAGCCGCGCGCGCAGGCTTTTCCAACTGCTCAGAATCAGCCGCCGCCCCATGATCGCGACCAGCACTGCCAGGACAACTGCCCCGGCCGCGATCAACCGGTGATCGATGTAAACCCACGGCGGCGGCAGGCGATAGTCGGCATAGCGCAGGATGCGCCCATCCGCCACGACCACGAGCAGAATGGCGCGATATGCCAGCAGGGTTCCGAGCGTGACGATGAACGACGGAATGCCCGTCGTGATCAGGATGAAGCCGTTGACGTAGCCGAGCAGCGCGGCAAAGGCGAGCGCGATCAGCACCGCAGGAATGACGGAAGTGATCAGTACATCGCGCACGATGAACGGCGCTGCAAAACCGGCAATGATCATGGCAAGGCCTATCAAGGCGAGCTGCGGTTTCCCGGCGCGCCCATAGACGATCAGCGTCAGCCCGATCACGATCAGGGGGACGCCGATCAGGGCGGCGATGGCGATGCCTTCGGTCATCATGAGCAGGAAGACGAGCGCGCCCGCGCCGAAGACGGAACCGACAGACAGATCAAACTCGCCGGAAATCATCAGGAACGTGATGCCGATGGCAACGATGCCGCGAGTGATGTTATTGGTCAGGATATTGGCAATCGAGCGCTGTTCCAGAAACAGATCGCTCGAAATGGCGAAGAACGAGGCGATGACGATCACACCGACGATCGCGCCTGCGCCGGGCACGCTGCCAAGCTGATTGCGAATCGCCTGGGCAGCAGAGGTTTCCGTATCGATGGCGAGGAAGCGGTACGAAACCACGGCGGAAAGGAAGATCAGCAGCCCCGGCGCTGTCAGCTCCTGAACACCGGGCAGGTTATCGAGGATGGATCCGCCGCGCGTCGGGATGATCGTGCGCAGATCCGTGATCCCGGAAGTGAGCAGCCCCATGCCGAGCATGGCGGTGATCAGCGTCACCCACTGTGCCCACGACCATGCGCGCCGATCGTGCGTCCAAAGCCCGTACACCGTCCGCAGGCTGATCAGCCCCCAGACGATTCCGAGAATGATGACAGACCACTCCAGCCAGTTGATATCCCGGCGGCTGATATTGACCCGCTCACCCAGCGCGATCCAGCCCGTTGCCACCTGCTCCGAGATCAGCAGACTGAGCAGTCCGATCACGCCAAGCAGGGTAATCGTGAGCAGAACACCCGGAGCCATGCGCGAGTGCCGGTCACGGAAGTAGGTGTCCATACTAACGACATCACGCCGGAAGAGAAAACCGCTCGCCGTCCACAGGCAGATCACACCCCACAGCGTTGAGCCGATGATGACGAACAGCTCGATGGGATTGATATCCCGCCGGCTGATATTGGCGCGCTCGCCCAGGGCAAGCCAGCCCGTCGCCACCTGTTCAGCAATGATCAGGCTGGCGATGCCGGCGATAACCAGCAATAAAAGGGTTACAGAAAAACCTTTACTTTTTCGTACATCAACTTTTAAGGGACCGGCTTGGGCAGACGACGTGCGCTGCGCCGCCCCGGATGCAGGCAAATTGGTCATTGCCATGCCTTTCTTGGCAGTACACGGTTACATCGGCTTCGGCAAAGATGGGTTCGGTGCAGGAATGAAGACATCTGAAATAGGACGTGAGTGGGGCGACTGCCCCACTCACGTGGACTACACTGTCTCAAATCCCGGTTGAACCTGGGATTTTAGCGATAGCCGGCAGCCGTCAGCTCGATGATGGCGTCAACGTTGCTCGCATCGATAACACCCGGACCGGTGAAGATATCGCCACCGGGGGCCAGCTCGAACTGGCTGTTCAGATACAGCCACATGATCGTCTGGAAGCCCTGGAGATACGGCTGCTGGTCAATTGCCTGGAGCAGGTAACCCGCCTGGATCATCTCATAGATTTCCGTGCTGGTGTCGTGCGTTGTGGCATAGACCTGGCGAGGCGCGAGACCCATTTCCTGAGCGGCGAGATTCCAGCTTGAGGACGGCGTCGGGCCGAGCAGCGTGATGGCATTGGTATCGGGATTGGCTGCGAAGTAGTCCTGGATGATACCAGCCGACTCAGCCGCATTGTTGTTGATGGTCAGACCGTCAACCTGGATACCGTTCTCTTCCATGACGCTGCGAACACCGGCGCAGCGGGCTTCGAGACCGCTGTGACCGACTTCCTGGATCGGGCAGACAACGCGGTTGATGGTGACGCCATCAGCAGCGGCTTCCGCCAGAATGCGCAGACCATTGCTGCGGCCGCCCGCGAATTCGCTCGCGCCGACATAGAAGAGGATATTCGGCAGCGCCTGATCCGTGCCCGCATTCGGGTCCGCCGTATTGAAGATGATAACCGGGATGCCGCGCTCGGCAGCCGTCGTCACGCCACCACGGATGACATCCGGGTTCGGGCTGGTGGTTCCGATACCGGCGGGGTTGAGCGCCAGAGCGTCATCCCAGTATCCAGCCATGTCATTCACGTTGTCTACCGGGTCAGACAGCCACTGGCAGTTGGCATCGAGCAGCGCGCAGGCATCATCCATACCCTTGATGACGACGATCCAGAACGGATTGCCGACACCGCCGTGGCTGACCATCGCGAAGGTGAGCTGTTCATCCTGCGCACCTGCGATACCCACGCCCGTCACGATGATACCGATGACCAACAGCATTACAGGGAGAAGTCTCTTGAGATTCATTCAGTGCTCCTTAAAACATCACTTTTACCAAATTTGTCTCGAGCATTTGCCCGCTGGAGACCCACGTTTATGAGCGGCGACCTGCATGTGTGAAACATTCGCCGAAGGTGACTGCCGCGTATATACTTGTCTATGTTAACGTTTCACACGAGGAGGAAAAAACAGTACCCCTAAGCACAATCATTGAATCACTATAGCCGAAATTTTGTGGCTGTGCAACAACCAGAATTCTGCCTGATTTACGCGAAAGGTTACGTTCTGTATGACAGATTTTACCCCCCGTCCTGAACATCGTTTTACGTTTGGTCTGTGGACCGTCGGCAACGTCGGTCGTGACCCGTTCGGACCTCCGGTGCGTCACCCACTTTCGCCAGTAGAGATCGTGCATCTGCTCGGCGAAGTGGGGGCCTATGGCGTAAACTATCACGACAACGACCTGATCCCCATCGACGCGACGCCCAGCGAAGAAGCGCAGATCCTGCGCGATTTCAAACAGGCGCTCCAGCAGACAGGGCTGCGCATGCCCATGGCGACAGCAAACCTGTTCAGCGATCCGATCTTCCGCGATGGCGCATTTACCTCGAACAACCCGAAAGTGCGCGCCTACGCCATCCAGAAATCGATGCGCTGTATCGATATCGGCGTAGAGCTGGGCGCGGAAGTCTATGTGATGTGGGGTGGACGCGAAGGAACGGAAACCGACGCCAGCAAGAACCCCGCGGACGCCGTGAAACGGATGCGCGAGGCGGTCAATTTTCTGGTCGATTATGCGGTCAGCCAGGGATACAATCTGAAATTTGCGCTGGAGGCTAAACCGAACGAACCTCGCAGCGATATCTACCTGCCGACTACCGGCGCGATGCTCGGTTTCATCGCCACGCTTGACCGGCCTGATCTGGTGGGCGTGAACCCGGAAGTCGCTCATGAGCACATGGCAGGGCTTAACTTCCTGCACGCGATCGCCCAGGCATGGGAAGCCGGCAAACTGTTCCACATCGACCTGAATGACCAGCTCTTCGGGCGCTACGATCAGGATTTCCGCTTCGGCTCAGTCATGCTCAAACAGAATTTCTTCCTCGTCAAATTTCTGGAGGATGTCGGCTACAGCGGCAGCCGTCACTTCGATGCACATGCCTACCGTTCGGACAACTACGACGGTGTCCGGGAATTTGCGCGCGGCTGCATGCGCACCTATCTGATCCTGAAAGAGCGGGCGCAGCGCTGGAACGCCGATCCCGAAATTCAGGCGCTGCTTCAGGAAATCAATGAGGACGACGGCTCGATGTCCTACCTGCGCGGCGGCTTCAGCCCGGAAAAAGCCGCACGCCTCAAGAATGAGCAGTTCGACCGCGTGGGCCTGGGCGAAAAAGGGCTGCCCTACGAACGACTGGATCAGCTTACGGTTGAAGTGCTGCTCGGCGCGCGTTAGATCGGCCACGCGAACCAGCCTGCGAGGAAAACGCCTCTCGCTCATGCAGAGGCGTTTTTGTTCCTCTCAGCGGCGGCGCGCCTTTGCCTTGCGAAAGGCGCTGTATTCGCGCCCCATCCAGCCCAGCGCAAGGATGACAGTGCCAACGCCGGCTGCAACCAATCCGTATTCACGGGTGCGCACCTGCTCACGAAGCTGCATCGTCGGCGTGACGAGCATCTGCGCCACCTCTGCCGGAATCTGTTCCTGCGTCTGCTGAATGCGATAAGCCGGATTCTGCTCAATCTGGAGCGAATAGATGACATAGAAGGCAGCGCCAGCAACCAGAATGATCAGACCGAGGAAGATCAGGGCCAGCGCAAAGGATCTAAATCCCTCTTTTTCAAACAGGCTCATAGTCAGGCTCTCACAACAGGATGAAATTTTCGGCATCTGAGACCAGATTGTACACGCCCCGCTAAAGTTTCCCTATACACGACCGCCCGACCTGCTAAAATTCTGACTGCATACCCATTATTTCCTGAGGTTCCCAGTGACACATACCCGCCCCGATATCCGTAACGTGGCGATCATCGCGCATGTTGACCACGGCAAAACTACACTCGTGGACGGCATGCTCAAGCAGGCGAATGTCTTCCGCAACGCAGAAGCCGCCGGTGAACGCATCCTCGACTCCAATTCGCTCGAACGAGAGCGCGGCATCACCATCCTGTCCAAGAATACCGCAGTCGTGTGGAACGGCATCAAGGTCAATATCGTGGATACGCCAGGGCATGCCGATTTCGGCGGTGAAGTTGAGCGCGTGCTCAACATGGTCGATGGCGCGCTGCTGCTGATCGACGCGGTTGAAGGGCCCATGCCGCAGACGCGTTTTGTGCTGCGCAAGGCACTGGCGCTCGGTCTGCGCGTGATCGTGGTCATCAACAAGGTAGACCGTCCCAACGCCCGACTTGCCGAAGCACTCAACGAGACGTTTGACCTGTTCATCGAGCTGGGCGCAGATGACGAACAGGCGAATTTCCCGGTCGTCTACGCCATCGGGCTGGATGGGCGCGCCGGACTCAGCGCTGATACGCTCCAGAACGACCTGACGCCGCTGTTCGAAACGATCATCCGCGAGATCCCCGCCCCGACCGTCGAACTGGATGCGCCCACCAGCCTGCTGGTGACAACGCTTGAATACGACAACTACAAGGGTCAGATCGGCATTGGCCGCCTGCATTCAGGCAGGCTGCGTCGCGGTCAAAGTATCATGCGCATCACCCCATCCGGCGAGCGTTCCGTACACCGGATCGAGTATCTGTTCACGTTCCACAACCTCGCCAAGCAGGAAGTGGATGAGGCCTCTGCGGGTGATATCGTCGCGTTCGGCGGGCTGAGCGAGCTGGGCATCAGCGACACGCTGACCGATCCCGACAATCCGATCGTGCTGCCGCCGATCATGGTGGAGGAACCCACGGTGCGGATGACATTCGGGATCAATACGTCGCCGTTCGCCGGGCGCGAAGGCAAGACGGGCTGGGGAACTTCCCGCAGGCTGCGCGAGCGGCTGTATAACGAAACCCGCAGCAACCTGGCGCTGCGCGTGGCGGATGGCGATTCGCCGGAGAAGTTCATCGTCAGCGGACGCGGTGAGCTGCATCTCGGCATCCTGATCGAAACGATGCGTCGTGAAGGCTATGAGTTTGAGATCAGCAAGCCGGAAGTGATCTTCCGCCGTGATCCGGAAACGGACGAGATCCTCGAACCGATTGAGGAAGTGCAGATCGAGGTCGCCGATCAGATGACCGGCACTGTGATCGAGCTTCTCGGCGCGCGGCGCGGACGCATGATCGACATGAGCAGCGAGAATGGCACGACGTACATGCGTTACCTTGTGCCCACACGCGGCTTGTTGGGTTTCCGCTCACAGTTCCTGACGGCGACCAGTGGTATGGGGCAGATTCACAGCCTTTTTCATGGCTATGAGCCGATGGCCGGCTCCGTTCCGACGCGCCAGTACGGCAGCCTCGTCGCGTGGGAAAACGGCATAACAACCTCTTATGCGATGCTGGCGGTGCAGCAGCGCGGCACTTTTTTCATCGAGCCGGGCACAGAAGTCTATGAAGGCATGGTGGTGGGCGAGCACATTCGTCCGGAAGACCTGGCAGTCAACCTGTGCAAGACGAAGCAGCTCTCAGCCATTCACACCAAGTACTACGGCGAAGAAGAGCGGCTGAAAGGCGTGCGTCAGATGTCGCTGGATGATTTCATCGAATTCATCGACGACGACGAACTGCTGGAGGTCACGCCGAAATCGCTGCGCGCGCGCAAACGCATTCTGAATAATGAGAAGCGCATCAAGATCCAGAAGGCGCGCGACAAGATGATGAGCGAAGCGTAGGCATTCACATTCAGGCAGACCCACAGGCGACCGTGAGCAATCCCGGTCGCTTTTTTTGTCCGGGGATAAGCCCGCCGCCACAATGGAGCGGGCATCCGTGACAGGCATCCCTTCTCTGCGTTCAGCTCAGTTCCAGAGCAGCCGGCTTTGTGGTAAGGTAGTGCCATCAGGAAAGTATTCGAGGCGAATTCATGCGCAACCCAGGGTTGAAGCTGATTGTCATGGGCGCTGCTGCGCTGCTGATCCAAGCCGCAGTCCCCTTCTCGCTCCCTGCAACTGCTCAGCAAGAAGCGGCAGCGCCCACAATGCACTGGTGGAACGATCGCGTCTTCTACGAGATCTTCGTGCGCAGCTTCAAAGACAGTGACGGAGATGGCATCGGCGATCTTCAGGGCGTGATCAGCATGCTCGATTATCTCAATGATGGCGACCCGGAAACCACGACGGACCTGGGAATCACCGGGATCTGGCTCATGCCGGTTGCCGCATCACCGTCATATCATGGTTACGATGTGACCGATTACGAATCCATCAATCCTGATTACGGAACGCTGGAAGACTTCGATCAGTTGATCGACGAGGCGCATGCGCGCGGAATCGCCGTGATTGTCGATCTGGTGGTCAACCATACATCGAGCCAGCACCCGTGGTTTGAGGCTTCGGCAGCGGGCAATCCCGCCTTTGCAGACTGGTATATCTGGGCAGATGAAAACCCCGGCTACCGGGGACCGGAAAATCAGGTCGTCTGGCACAACCGTAACGGGCGCTGGTACTACGGCCTGTTCTGGAGCGAGATGCCCGATCTGAACTACGAAAATCCGGTCGTGACGCAGGCGATGTTCGATATCGCGGAAGCCTGGCTGACCGACTTTCGAGTCGATGGCTTCCGGCTGGATGCCATCAAGCATATCGTCGAAGAAGGACGCGAACAGGAAAATACTGCCGGGACTTATGCGTGGCTGCAAGCCTTCAACAACTACGTGAAAGCCTTTGCGCCGGATGCGCTTCTGGTAGGTGAAGCATGGACGAACAGCTTCGACGCCTCCAATTACGTCACTTCAGGTGCGGTCGATCTTGTTTTTGAGTTCGACCTCGCCAACGCGATGGTTCACAGCGCGCGGCAGGGAAATGCAGATGGCGTACGCTCGCTTCAGAATCGTATGCTGACCTTGTATCCGCCGGGGCAGTACGCAGCCTTCCTGACCAACCACGACCAGAACCGTTCGTTCGGCGAGGTGCGCGGCAATCACCGCCGAGGGCAGATCGGTCCCGCGCTTACCGCTGCATCGCTGCTGCTGACCGGTCCGGGGGTCCCCTTCATCTATTACGGCGAAGAGATCGGGATGACAGGAAACAAGCCTGATGAGCGCATCCGCACCCCGATGCAGTGGGACGCAACCCCGGAGACGGCCGGCTTTACGACAGGAACCCCGTGGCAGCCGCTCTCTGAAGGTTTCATCGAGGGTGTGAGTGTTGACGAGCAGACCGATAACCCTGACTCCCTGCTCAGCCACTATCGCAATCTGGTTCACCTCAGAAACGCGCATCCGGCTTTGCGTACCGGAAGCTTTATTCCTATATCAACAGGTTCCCGCCGCCTGTATGCCTTTCTGCGCGAACATGAGACAGAAACCCTGCTCATCCTGATCAATGTATGGGATCAGGCGGTAGAAGATTACAGCCTGAGTCTCACTGAAGGAAGCCTGTTGCCCAATCAGACGGTCGAAAGCATCTTTGCACACCAGGTTGAGATTGGCGCGCTCAGCGATGCGCTGCCCGTCAACGCAGATGGTGGTTTCGACAGTTACATGCCGCTGCCCGAAGTTCCGCCTCACAGCACCCTGATCCTGCGCATTCAGTGAGGAATCCTGATGAGAGGGCTGTATATGGAGTAACTCCGCGTCATACAATGCGAGGTCTATGGCAGGTTTCACGCACCTGCTGCAGCCTCGCATTGTTGTTTTGTTCACCTTCAAG
The DNA here is from genome assembly GCA_030263515.1 of Anaerolineae bacterium CFX9. Taxonomy (GTDB): domain Bacteria; phylum Chloroflexota; class Anaerolineae; order Aggregatilineales; family Phototrophicaceae; genus Flexifilum. The sequence goes on from SZPD01000038.1 coordinate 10,805, forward strand.
GCACACTGTTCAAGGAACACCGACTATGAAGAAATCTCTGACTCTCTTCCTGCTTACCGCTCTGTTCGCCATCCCCTCCATGATCGCACTGGCGCAGGCTCCTCAAACCCCCGATGAGATCTGCGCCGCAAACACACCTGCCGCCGCGCCGGAGACGCTCGAATACACCTCAGCCGAGTCGGTGCTGGAAAGCGGTGTGGATTACCGCGCTGTCTTCTGCACCGAGGTCGGCGCTGTGTATGTGGATCTGCTCGAAGAATATGCGCCGATCACAGTCAACAACTTCGTCTTTCTGGCACAGAACGGCTTCTATAACAACACCACCTTCCATCGTGTCATCCGCAACTTCATGGTTCAGGGTGGCGACCCGACCGGAACAGGGCGCGGAGGGCCGGGCTATCGATTCGAGGATGAATTCGTCGGTTTCCTGACCTTCGAAACGCCGGGCTGGCTGGCGATGGCGAATGCGGGGCCCGGCACCAATGGCAGCCAGTTCTTCATCACGACCGTTCCAACCCCCCATCTGGACTTCAATCACACGATCTTTGGCGAGGTGCTGGAGGGGCAGTCGGTGACGACGAGCATCCGCGAACGTGACCCGCAGACGGATCCCAACCCCGGAACAGTGCTGGAAACGGTAGTTATCATCACTGACCCTGAACAGGTTTCTTCTCAGTATCAGGCTCCTGAGGCAGCTACGGAAAGCGATCTGCGCGAGCTGCTCAATGGGCTGGCTGAGTCGGTGACCGTTCCGCTGGAGCTGGACGAAGCGCAGACGGGGCTTTATGACACAGACGGCTATTTATCTCAGGTCCCGGAAGCTGTTCGTCAGGACATGGCGACTGTCCTGAATGACAATAACTTCGGTTACCGCGCCGCGATCGGAGTCATCAACACGGCGTGCGATTCGCAGAGTATCCCCTTCCTGGCGGTCAGTTATGCGCTCAATGCCTTCGAATCCCGTTCCGAGGCAGGCGCGGCGCTTGAAAGCGGGGTCTTCGATGCCCTCGCCATCAGCGAGGGATACAGAGCCGCTGTACTCGAAGACAGCCTTGTGCCGAACACGGTCTATACGCGCACTGTCGCCGCCTGCGGCGATCAGCCTGCCGTTCAGGCAGTCACATTCTGGCAGCGAGGTCGCTATGTTGCGCAGATGGGGGTGACCTATCAGGCAGGCAGCCCGATCCCGGCGGACTTCTATCTTTCTCAACTGTCACAGCAGATTTTTGAGTACTACTTCTCGGATGTACTGCGCCGCGAACTGCGGTAATGACCGAGCATGAAGGATGCCGCTCCGGGACAAGCCTGCACTTTTCCGGGGCGGCGCTTCACCCCTGTTTCAGCCGCTCAACCAGCTCATAAAGCGTCGCACATTCGCCAGCGATCTGCCCGGCGCGGATCAGCCGCCAGCCGCGATCGTGAATCTCGATGCGATCGGCGGCAGACGGATCCACCTGCATCCCGGCACGCTCGGCAGCGCGCCTTGTCCAGATGGTTTCGATCTCCGTGCCGCCGGTGATCTGAATGGGTGACGCCGCCGGGGTACGCTGCATCGCAAAGGTTCCGGTTTCCGGTTCAAAAACCGTGCCATGCATTCCAGAGATGAAGGCGCGGGCAAACCCGCCATCCAGCACCAGATCTTCCGGCGCGCCGATCCGCATCTTCCCGTCCGCCAGCAGCCACATCTGATCGGAGATGCGCAGCGCCAGCTCAACATCGTGGGTGGATAAGAGGATGGCGCAGTCAGTCGTTCGCGCCAGGCTGCGCAGCAGATGCATGATTTCCACACGGCGCGGCAGATCAAGGTAGGCGGTTGGTTCATCGAGGATGATCACCTGCGGCTGCTGTGCCAGCGCCCGCGCGATCATGATCTTCTGGCGCTCGCCATCGCTCAGATGAGACAGCGGTCGATCCGCCAGCGCCGCGCCATCCACCGCACGCAAAGCCCATTCCACCACCTCATGATCCTCCGGTGAAAGGCGGGCAGCCCAGCCGGTATAAGGATAGCGCCCCAGCGCCACGACTTCGCGCGCCTGAAACGCGCCGGAATCCACGCGATCCGTCAGCACCACACCAAGCAGGCGTGCGCGCTCAGGCAGTGAGAGGCGGGACAGATCGCGCTCACCGAGCAGGACGCGCCCTGCCAGTGGGGAATGCAGCCCTGCCAGCGTCCGCAGCAGCGTCGATTTTCCGGCCCCATTCGGTCCGAGCAGCGCAACCAGCTCCCCCTGACGCAGGGTCAGATTGAGCTGCTGCGCGATCGGGCGCACGGAAGCGCCCCGGCGATAGCCTATCGAAAGCGACTCGGCAGTGAGGACGATGCGGCTCACGGCAGGAAGATCTCTCGCTCGGCGCGGCGGCGCAGGATGATCGCGATCACGACGGGCGCGCCGAGCAGCGCTGTGATGGCGTTGAGAGGCAGCACGATCTGGCTGCCGGGGAACTGCGCGATCATATCAGCGGCCAGCGCAAGCGTGCCCCCCAGCAGCGCACACGACGGCAGCAGCAGCCGATGATCGGCGCTTTTGAGCAGACCACGGCAGAGATGCGGCACAGCGACGCCGATGAAACCAATCGGGCCGCAGAAGGTGGTGACCGCGCCAGCGATGACCGCCGCGCTCAGGATGAGCAGACGGCGCGCGCGCTGCACATCAACCCCCATCGTGCGGGCATATTGCTCGCCGAGCAGAAGCGCGTTCAGCGGCTTGGATGCCAGCATGGAGAGGATGCCGCCGAAGATGACCGTCCCGGCAAACACCCCCATCTGCCCCCATGTGACACCGCCAAACGAGCCAAATGTCCAGTTAATATAGGTCTGGATACGTTCAGCAGCGCTGAAATGGATCATCATGCTGACAAGCGCGCTGGTGACATAGCCGAACATCAAGCCGAGAATCAGCAGGGAAGTCACCCCGGCAAGCCGCCTTGACACCAGCAGCACCAGCATCAGCACACTGCCCGCGCCGAGGCTGGCAGCGGTGACCAGCGCCGCATCCCCGACCAGTCCAATACCGGCAAGCAGCACCGTTCCCACGGAGCCGCCGATCAGCACGACGATCCCGACGCCGAGACTGGCTCCGCTGCTGATCCCCAGGATGAAGGGATCAGCCAGCGGATTGCGAAACAGGGTCTGCATGATCAGCCCGCTCATGCTCAAACCAGCGCCGGCAAGCACGGCGGTGATGGCTTTGGGCAGACGGAAATTGAGCACGATGGTGCGCCAAGTCTCACGGGCAGGCTCGCCACCTGTGAGGATCGCCAGCAGATCACCGATCGGGATCATGACCGATCCCAGCAGCAGGCTGAGAAGGAACGTCGCCACAAAGGCGGCAGCCAGCATCGCCAGCACCAGCCTTGTCCGGAAGATACGAGGCGCTGCCGAAACCTGCGCTGATGATTGAGCGGCGCTGCGCCCGCGGATAAGCACATCCATCGTCTGTCAGTCCTGAGGCTTACTGAAGCTGCACAAAATACATCAGATCGTGATCTGGCAGCAGATCGGGGTGGAAAATCGCGATCAGATCCGCCAGGATGAGTTCCGGATGGGTCGCGCCGCGTTCAAAGTAGTCGTTTGCGCCCGTCGGCAGTGTGCGCGCCACGCTGTTGAAAACGCGATCATTCTGGAAGGCATCAAACTCAGCATAGCGCTCATCTTCCGCCAGCCCGTCTGCCAGCGAGTACCAGAAGTTGGGATTGAGCCAGAAATCGGCATCCTGAGCGCGATCGAGAACTACCTCAAAATCCAGCGGAATACCCCCCGCGGCGGGTTCATCAGCAAACAGGTAGCTGCCGCCAGCATCATCAATCATCTGGGCGATGAAGCTCCCCCCACCCGACACATACCACGTGCCAGAGTACATGGCGTTGACGAGCACTGTCGGGCGCTGTTCGACAGAGGCAGCAAGGTCAGCCAACCGCGTGTACTGTTCCACCTGCGCGTCAAAAACCGCATTGGCTTCTGCCTCACGATTGAAGAACGCGGCCGTGAACTTAATCCACTCAGCACGCCCCAGCGGCGTTTCCTCCATATAGTCCCCATTGAGGGCGACGTTCAGGCCAGCCGCCAGCAGCGCCGGGTGCGCATCATATTCGGGAAAGCCGGAGCCATACGTAAAGATGACATCTGGTTCAAGGTCGAGGGTCAGCTCAACGTTCACGGCTGAACTGCCGCCGATTTCTGCGATCTCGCCGGCCTCGATCCGCTCGCGAACTTCAGGGCTGTAGATAAAGTCCGTTTCGTCCGTCGCCACGAGCCGATCGACCAGATCGAGATCGACGAAATGCGGGATATAGGTCGTTGACATCGAGATGGCACGGGCGACGGGGACTTCGATCACCAGATATTCGCCTTCCAGGTCTGGCGCGGGCGTCCCGCACTGAACCAGCACATACTGAAAGACCGTCTCTGCACCCTGCCACGGATCGGTCACGCTGATCACCTTGTAATGGTTGTGATACTCGATCTCGAACCCGGTCGCGTAATTTACATCCATCTCGACCGGGAAATAGTTGATGGCGGGATCGTAGGTTTCGACGCAGCCTTCAAGCACAGGCTCAACGGCAGGTTGCGCGCCCGCCGCGGCCGGAATCAGGCTCAGCGTCAATATCCCGATAACGATAAAACGAAGCAAGCGATTCATTGGTTTGCCCCCTGAAGGATGAAAGTAAACAAAACAACACAGTTCACCTTCGCGGAAGGCGCACCATCCATGATCTGATGCGTTTGGGTGCGTTCTGAACGCTTTTCTGGACTGCCGAACACGGTCGGCTTACTGCGGATTGGGTTCATGCCCGTTCCCCTTTTTCGCGAAGGTGGATACGAGTTGCAGCCGAGGTGGGCATTCGGGCTTAGGGATTGCTCCCCTTTACCGTTGCGCGACAGCGCCGGACTTTCACCGGTCTTCCCCCATGGAGTGCGCCGTACATCCGGGTACGGGCGCGCCAAGGCTGGCTCATATGCGTTGCGCTGATCAGCATAGCATCGGATTCAGCGTTTGGCAATAGATGTGCCAGCGATCGTGGCGATATTACTGCACATAACTAGTGCGGAGTTGGTCTGCCGTGTTTATAATAGGGTGATTATCGACTTGAGACACACATAAATCATGAATGACATCAATCTGTCCGAAGAACAGTCGCTTGCAACGCTGGAAGCCCTTGCAAACACGGCTCATGAAGGTCGCCAACTGGAGACGATCCTCAGCCGTCTGATGCAGGTACTGACGGAAAACGGCTTTCAGATCGCGGTGGACATCGTCGGGCTGACGCACACCATTCATACCCAGGTGGACAGCGCCTACAAGCAGTTCAAAAGCATGGCGGATCAACTGATCCAGCTTGAGCGCCTGCTGCGGACATTCACGCTGATCACGTCGTCGCTTGAACTTGACCGTGTACTCGAAGAAGTCATGGATACTGTCATCAGCCTGACCGGCGCTGAGCGTGCCTATCTGATGCTGCGAGACAAGAAGACAGGCGAGCTGACGATCTCGGTCGCCCGCAACTGGGATCGCGAGTCGCTGGCAGACTCTGACGCCGTGTTCAGCCGGAGTGTCGTTCAGCGCGCCCTCTCTGAAGGTCAGGCGGTGATCACGACCAATGCCGCTACCGATGACCGTTTTCAGAATGTCGCCAGCATCGTCAGCAACCAGCTTCGTTCGATCCTGTGCATTCCGCTGATCATGCGCGGCGACACGGTCGGTGTGCTGTACGCGGATAACCGAATTTCGCAGGACATCTTCCGCGCTGAGGAAATTCCGCTGCTCACGGCTTTCGGCACGCAGGCAGCCATCGCCATTGAAAATGCCCGCCTGTACGGCGAAGTCAAGGATGATCTGAACAAGGCGCTGAGCGAGCTGCAAAGTTTGCAGATTCAGATCGACAAGAGCAAACTGGAAAAGCAGGTCAGCCAGATTACTGAAACAGACTATTTCCAGCGTTTGTCTGCCTCTGCCCGGAGCATGCGCGAACGAATTAACAAGGAAACGTAGAGACGGGTATTTACAAATCGCGTTTCTTAAGGTTAATATTCCCCGACGATTGCGCCATCAGGCAGACTTGTTTTCTCTCAAACTGCCTATCTGAATCCCAACTATTCTTAGTGCAATCAAAGATATCGTGAAGAACTCATGAATTTTTTGTGATATTGTGGCATATAAACCAAATCTCAACTAAAATCAGCTTAAACGCACTCGTGAATAATACGAGTCGTCGATATTATCGTGCAGGTTGTCTCTGCCCGAATCGCTCCATGTGACGCGAAAATATGCTGGGGGGATCGGCTCTTGTGAGCCAGACAAGCGCACTGATCATTAGTTATCATCCAATAGATTTTGAGTTTGTTTACCAACTAGCGGCCGATCTGAAAAATGCCGGTCTGCCTGTCTGGCTAGACCAACTTGATTCTAACCAAACCAGCGAGTCAGAGCGCACAGACATATTACTCGATGCGTCTGGGCTGATCGCTGTTCTCTCCCCCGATTACGCAGAAGCCGAATTTCCCAAAGCCGACCTCCAGTTCGCCCACACCCGCGAGCTTCCTGTCATCGCCGTGGTGGTTCGCGCGCTGCCCGCAAAACAATCGTATGCGCATGTGCCGGCACAGTTCCTGCTGGATTTCACCCACTGGCGGGATGAGCGTGACTATCGCACCCGTCTCGATCGGCTGTACTCGACCATCAAGGCACGGGTTCCCCTGCCGCCAACCTCGGTGGAAGACGCAGAAACCCGTTATCTGCGCAGCCTGATCGCCCGCCTGACCGGACATATCGGAAACCTCGAATTCCTGCCGGTATACCGGCAAAACTCACAGCCGCTGGCTGAGCGCCCGTCCAGCAAAGTCCTCGCCTTATGGGGACGGCTGAACCCCCTCACGTACACCGACCCGGAAACGGGTATCTCATCCGGTGTTCTCTCCCTGGCGGAAGCGTTTGAGAAGCACCCTCGCCTGCTGGTCAGCGGCGCGCCCGGCACTGGCAAAACTGCCGTGCTGGAGCGGCTGGCGCTCGACCTGGCAGCCGCCCGGCTGAACGCGCCAGAAGACATCGAAATTCCCCCGGCTATCCCCCTGCTCCTGCCCGTCACAGAATGGAATCTCAACCTCAACGCAGAAGATTTCATTCGCGCTTCATGGTCGCTGGCAAGCGATCCGGTTGAACTGGCAGCCGAAGGTCAGGTCGTGCCGATTTTCGACGGATTGAACGAATTGGGAGCCAATGCCGAGTGGGCTGCCGAGCAGATCAAAGCCTATCTGGCAAGCGAAAGCGCGCCGATGTATCTGCTCATTTCGTGCCGCACCGATCACGCACCGCGCTTCGCCTTCGACCTGCCCCGCGTCGAGGTGGGCGCATGGAA
>SZPD01000469.1 GCA_030263515.1 Anaerolineae bacterium CFX9
GTTGAGGATCACCGTCGCCAGAGGGGCAGCAATGCCGATGATGATCGCGCCGAACGCCCCGATCATGTAGTAAGGTGTGCGGGTCAGCAGATAGAACGGCACGAGCAGCACGCAGCCGATCACCAGCGTCGTCCAGACAGCGCCCGCGCTGAGGGTCACAAGTGTATTGATCAGGAAGACCGGAAACAGAATCAGCACCATAGCAGAAAGCGTGCGCAGCTTGCGACGCTCTTCCTCCGCGCTGATCGCTGCAGAAGGCTTGGTGGACAGATCCCAGAGGTGATCCGCGAGCGATTTTATTTCGGCATTCGACATACGCAGTGACTAAGCTATGATCGACCAACATGCAAGGTTCCTTTATTATTGTAATCTCAAATCAGGTGTTCAGAAGGTTATGGTTTTGGGCCAGCCACTTCGCAAGACAGTTCATTCGCTGCGGCGTTTTCTCCGGCGTCTGCTCAGGGCGGTCAACCCGCTGCGCTTTCTGGGACAGGGGATATTTGCCCTGCGCAACCGGCTGCGCCGGCGCTTCCCGATCGATTACGTCTGGCTGACACTGCAGGGCATGCTGCCGCCCCTGCCGGAAAAGCGAAACTGGTTTCTGCGCCGTTTTCAGGGAGCGCCGCCCATCAGCCTGTGGGAGCTGGAACGCGCCTTCCGCCGTCTGGCAGCCGATCCACGTCCCCAGGGGATCATCCTCAACCTGCGCGGCGTAGAGATGCCGCTGACCGATATTCACACCCTGCGCGAGCAGATCCGCACGCTGCGTGCGGCGGGCAAGCGCGTAATCGCATATGCCCAGAATTACGATATGCGGACGTATTTCCTCGCCAGCGCCTGTGACCAAATCCTGATGCAGCCGGGCGGCGAAGTGGCGACGACCGGACTGCGACAGCAGGCGATCTTCCTCAAGGATGCCCTGGCGATGATCGGCGTTTCGTTCGATGTCGTCGCTATCTCGCCCTACAAAGGCGCGCTCGACTCGCTCTCGCGCAGCGAGATCTCGCCAGAAGGGCGCGAACAGCTTGAATGGCTGCTCGACGCCCGCTATGAATACCTCATCCGCGAGATTGCCGCCGGGCGCAGACAATCCCCCGAAGCGATGCGGATGATGATCGACAGCGCCCCGCACACCGAAATCACCGCCGCCCAAGCAGGCTATATCGACGGCGTGCTGTATGAGGAAGCGCTGCCCGATCATCTGAACGCCCGGCATCTTGTTCCGTGGAAACGCGCCCAGCGCATCCTGCTGCGCGAGCCGGAAAAACGCCCATCAACCGAAAAATATGTCGCTGTGCTGCCGATCACCGGCACGATGATGCCCGGCGAAAGCGGATCTCCCCCGGTCGATCTGCCCGTGCCGCTGCCGATTGTGGGCGATGATCGCGCTGGCGACCTGACGATCGTGCAGCAGGTGCGGCACTTGCTGGACGATGAGGATGCCGCGGCTGTGGTGCTGTTCATCGACAGCGGCGGCGGCGCTGTGATCACTGCGGAAGCGATCACCTCGGCGCTCACCACACTGGCAGAAACGAGACCTGTCGTCGCCTGCATGAACGCCGTCGCAGGCAGCGGCGGCTATGAGGTCGCCATGCCCGCTGAGTGGATCGTGGCGCAGCCAGCGACCATCACAGGGTCGATCGGCGTCGTCACGGCGAAGATCGTGACCGGCGGCCTGCGCGATCGTTTCGGCGTCCAGACGGTCGAATTCACGCGCGGCGCGAACGCCGATCTGTTCAGCGAAGGCAAGCCATTCACCGAGGAACAGCGCGCGCTCATGCGTGATCAGATCGAACATTTCTACCGCCAGTTTCTTGAGAAGGTCGCCCAGAGCCGCAGAATGAGCGTGGAAGCGGTCGATGCGGTCGGCGGCGGTCGCGTCTGGACGGGTGAGCAGGCGCTGGAACGCGGGCTTATCGATGCCATCGGCGGGCTGAAGGAAGCGATCGCCAAAGCGCGCGCGCTTGCTTCCCTGCCAGACGATGCCCGCACCGTACTCGTCGAGACTGGCGGGGCATGGCTCCCGCCCAAACGCAGGGATGCCAGCGCGGCGCTGGTCTACGCGCTGGAAAACACGCGCGCGCTGACAGCCGGCGCGCAGGTCCTCATGCCGTTCTGGATCGAATAAATACGCAGGCTGGCTGTTTCTCCGTGCCGAAGCGTCTCGCTGACAGGTATAATAACTGCCCTGGCGCAGCGGCATCCTTCCATTGAGGACAGATAATGACGGTGGGATTTTCCAGCGAACGGCGGGAGGGCTTCGTTCTGCATATCCTCAGCGATTCGACTGAAGAGTCGATCCGGGTGTGGGAAGCGGAAATTTCACGTCTGATCGAACGCACCCCGCCGACCGAGGCGTTCCGTGTGCTGATCGATATGTCGTCGTCAAAAGTCCGGTTTACACGTCTGGCGCGCGAACGATGCGCCGCAGTGCTCACGCGCTATCACGACCGGCAGGGAAAGCTGGCGCTG
>SZPD01000470.1 GCA_030263515.1 Anaerolineae bacterium CFX9
GTCAGCACGCGCCGTGGCGGACCCAGCGAGACGATCCGCCACGGGGAAACCGGTTTTCTTGTCGATCCGGGGGATGATGCGGCGCTGGCAGAACACGTTATCACCCTGCTGCGCGATCCGGCGCTGCGGGCGCAGATCGGCGCTGCGGGCAGAGCGCGTGTGGAGGCGCATTTTTCGGTACGGCAAATGGCGGCAGACTTTTCTGCTGCGCTCGATGAGGTGATCCGATGAATATTCTGCTGATTTCCCGCTGCCCCCCGCTGCCGCTCTACCTCGGAGATCGGCTGATCGTCTATCATCTCGCCCGCGAATTAGCCGCGCGCGGTCACACGCTTGACCTGCTGGCGTTTGACGATCGCCCGGATCTTTCGTGGCGGCTGGCGGATGCGCCATACTTCCGCCGTGTTCACATCATGCCCGCGCCAGAACGTACCGTGGCCAGCGTCGTTCAGCGCTGGCTCTTCCCGGCGGCGCGTTTTCCCAGGACCGCCAGCGCCAGCGCTTCACCCGGTTTCTGGAAGGCGGCGCGAAACTGGATCGCTGATGGCGATTACGACATAGCGCACCTGTTCGGCGGCGTGCAGGTCTACGAATTTCGTCACGCAGTCGAGCCGCTGCCCGCCTTGATCACGCCTTATGAGAGCTACACGCTCTATCTCAAAAGCGAGTCGCGCTGGGGGATTGTGGGCTGGGGACAGCGTCTGTTCGCCCGCGCCTACGAACGCTTCATGTTCACGCCGTATGCGCGCACGACGGTCGTCTCGGAGCGCGACGCGGAAATGCTGCGCAGTCTTCAGCCCCGGCTGAAGGTCGAGGTCATCCCGAACGGCGTTGATCTGAGCTATTTCAACCCGGCTGCGGTCAGAAGCGCGCCGATCGATCCGTCTTCGCCGTCTCTGGTCTTTGTCGGTAACTACGAATATCCGCCGAATGAGGATGCTGCCATCCGGCTGGCGCGGGACATCTTTCCGCATGTCCGCAGCGCTTTCCCCCGGACGAAGCTGCTGTTGGTAGGCAATGCGCCGACCGCCAGGATGCGCGCGGCGGCGGGCGAGGGCGTCTTCATCACGGGGCGGGTCGATGATGTGCGGGCGTTCCTGAAGGATGCGTGGGCGTTCGTTTGCCCGCTGGCATACGGCGCGGGCATCAAGAACAAGATTCTGGAGGCGCTGGCAATGGGCTGTCCGGTGATCGCCACGCCCTTGAGCATTGACGGAATCGATGTGCGCGAAGGCGAATCGGTGCTGACGGCTCCGCTCGACCAGATCGCCGACGCGGTGATCCGCCTGCTGGGCGACGCCGATCTGCGTTCACGCCTGAGCGCAGAGGGGCGCGCATTGATCGAACGCGCCTATAGCTGGCAGCGGGTGGTCAGCAAGTACGAACAGCTTTATGAGGCGCTGGCCGCTCCCAAGGGCGCTGATGTCATAGTTCCGCTCGGAACGCGAAGTCGATAAACGGGTCGTTTGTGCCTGCCAGTTTTCCCTGATCGAGGATCACGATCCGCGGATCGGCGGCGATCAGCGCGTCGATCCGGCGCGTCTGCGTGTTCGGCTGGAGGCGCGAAAAAACCGCGGTAAATGCGCCGTCCGGGTGTTTGTTGATCTCGCGGGGGAAAAGCTGCGCTTTCTGCATCAGGTCGTGCGCGGCATCCATGCTGAGGTCGAGATAGCGCACCGGTTCCGGGGCAGGGGCATCCGCTTCATCTGTCAGCAGCGCCTCCAGATCGGCGATCACCTGCTGAAACGTCTTCATCGCTCCCTGGTAGAAATAGCCGGTGTAGATATCGCTCGTGCGCAGATTCTGGGACTGAAGGCGGGCATCTTGCGCCTGCTGACGCCAGCGCGCCATGAGCGCCGCAAGCTGTTCGCGCAGGTCAGGTGATTCGCTCTCGTTCATCGGATGATCACCACCTGCACACGGCCCGGCCCGTGTACACCGAGGATCAGCTCCATTTCGATATCACCCGTCCGGCTCGGCCCCGTGATGAAACAGACATTGCCCGCGCTGCGGATGCCCGCCATGCCCGCGCTGCGCTGCTGCGCCACCCAGCTTTCAATGCGCGGCACGATCTGGTCAGCGCGGATGACGGCGAGATGGACGGGAGCCAGCACAGTCGGAATGCGCCCTTTGCCTGGCGCAGTCGTGACGATCAGCGTGCCGGTTGCTGCGGCTGCGGCGTCCGCACCGGTCAGCCCGACCTGCGCCTGTTCTGCCAGCGCAAGCATTTCCGGGCGATCCTCATCGCGCACATCCGGCACGAGGATATCGATCCCCGCGCTGCGGATCGCCGCTTCCATCCGCGCGATCGGCAGATACTGAAATTCCCACGCCAGCAGCCGTTTCGTTCCGTGGGCTGCCAGCAGCTCCAGCACCTTTTCGCGGGCGGCATCCTCGCCATCAACGACGATCGGCTCGCCTTTCAGGTTGGTCAGCTCCACGCAGAAACGGTCGAGCAGCGC
>SZPD01000039.1 GCA_030263515.1 Anaerolineae bacterium CFX9
TGTCGGTGAGATTGCCAACGAGGAGCACGAGGCACACCAGCGTGTTGACTCGTGGAAGGAATTTGAAGTTCTGCGCGGCGCGCTGGCAAGGCTGCCCGCCCGCCGCAAGCGAATCATGCTTCTGTATGAGAACGGTTACTCGACGGCAGAAATTGCCAGCCAGCTCAACATCCGCGAGGAGCTGGTGCGCAAGGAGAAGAGCCTCGGCATGCGGCAGCTTCGAGAAACGGTCGGCAATACGCTTCAGCTTGCCGGCTGAGGCGGCGAACGATCGGATGCGGTCAGGCACGCACCTACTGCCTGACCGCCGTTGACCTCTCTATCTGGCGCTGCGTATTTCACAGCGTGACTGCATTTTAAACGGTCGTCGTTATCGGCGTTATAAATTCACCGCTTTTTTCTGGATGCCCGCCTCTGGTGCGCAATCCGGAACAGCACGCGAGGCACTCGCTTACAGGTGAGCTGATCTCCCCCTGCATCTGTGAGTTTTCCGGGAAACCCTGTACACATCTGAGCCGAAATCCGCGTTGGAATGCGCGCGCTGCACGGACATCTGCCTGTCACCTCTATCCCGACAGCAGATTCCCGGAGCCAGACGCGCGCATTTTGTTTTTCAGTCATGGGCATGGCAGGATAGAATTACGGCGCTGTTGATCCTGTTTACCACACTGTGCTTCGAGGGCAAACCTACCATGGCAAAAATCGGAATAGGCGTGATCGGCATCGGGCGTATGGGGACGGTGTATGCCAATCATGTCGCAATGCAGATACGAGATGCGCAGCTCATCGCCGTAGCAGATACTCGCCCGGCTGTCCTGGACGAATACGCCAGCCAGGTTCCGGGCGTTGCCACCTACACGGACTATCATGAGCTACTGCAAAATCCCGCCATCGAAGGTGTGATCATCGTGACGCCAACCAGCACACACCGGGATGTCGTCATCGATGCGGCTGGCGCAGGCAAAGCCATTTTTTGTGAGAAGCCAACCGCGCTGACTCTGACGGCAACCGATGAAATGATCGCAGCCGTTGAGTCTGCCGGAGTCATGTTTCAGGTGGGATTCATGCGCCGGTTTGATCGCGCCTACATGGAAGGCAAGCGCAGGATCGAGGCGGACGAGATCGGCACGCCGGTCACTGTGCGTTCGATCAGCCGGGATCCGTTCCGCACCAGCCTGGAATATGCCGATCCGAACGTGAGCGGCGGGATCATTGTGGATATGGCAATCCATGATTTCGACGTTGTCCGCTGGATGATGGATGACGACGTGGAGCGTGTCTACACAGAAGCGCACTCGCTGATTTATCCTGAACTGCTGGACGTGGGCGATGTTGATACCGCCATGATCAACATGCGTTTTGTTCGCGGCGGCGTCGGCAATATCGAGACGACGCGCACAGCGATCTACGGCTATGACATCCAGTGTGAAGTCGTGGGGGCGAAGGGGACGATCCGCATCGGGTATCTTCAGGAAACCCCTGTGCTGCTCCTGAACAAACACGGGGTAACCCATGATGTCGTGCCCCATTTTCCACAGCGCTTTGGGCAGGCCTACACAGCGCAGATCGAGCACTTCGTAGAATGCCTGCGCGACAATAAACCGCCGCGTGTCACGATCGGCGACGCGCGCGCCGCCCTTCAGGCAGGCATCGCCGCCACCATCAGCATGCGCGAGGGGCGTGTGGTTCGGGTCAGCGACATCCAGACATAGCGCATACCTCCTGTTGTATAATTGACGTGCGAGAGGCAGAGAAAGCGTCTCTCGCACGTCTGCCGAGTGAGTTTTTTACTGGAAGTGGCATGCATCGAGCAAGACCTGCCCTGATCTTTCTCCTCAACCTGTTTCTGCTGACCTTCTCGCTTTCCGCCGCCGCCCAGACTTCAATCCGCCCTTTCATCCTGCCCGTTGCAACGCCCCCCGGACCGAACACCTGGCTTCTGGGACAGCCCTACGGCAATACGATCGGCGCATTTCTGCGCGGCACAGACTGGTACTCCGCGGGTCAGCGGCTTCACTTCGGCATCGATCTCTCCATGCGGTGCGGCACTGAACTCGTCGCCATCGGCGATGGAACCGTCGTCTTTGTCGACGACCGGGGATTTGGTTCCGGCCCTCACAATCTGCTGATCCGTCATGACAATGTCGGGCTGGTCTCTCTCTACGGGCATCTGCTCGAACGTCCTGCGCTGGTCCCTGGGCAGTTCGTCCGGCAGGGGGAAGTCATCGCCTATTCTGGGGATCCGGATATCACCTGTGACTCACGTCCTCATCTGCATCTCGAAATCCGTTCACTCGACTATCGCAGCACGTATAATCCGGTGGACTACATCGAAGCCAACTGGCATAACCTGGCGGTGATCGGCTCCTTCCGCTATCCGCTGTTTCAGCAGGATCTCGACAATGCACGCCAGTGGATGACGCTGGATGATCAGCCCGTCGTGCACTTCGGCGGCAGAGCGCTGAACCTGTATGAAGCACCCTACCCCGACCTGCGTAATGGTGAACCGCCCGTTAATCCGCCGCTGGCTCGTGATCTGGGCCCGCTGCCAGACGCGCCGTGGTCACTGCGCCGTCTGGGTTTCGATGGATGCTGTGTCAATGCGCAGTGGCATCCGACCGATGCAAACCGCATTTACCTGATCGATGGATCCGCCGGGCAAAGAGCCAGCATCTTTGAGTGGAACACCGACGATGGCTCAATCGTCAATCTGATCGGGCAAGCGCCGCCTCCCGGACGCTCGCCGGATGCCAGCCTTGAAATCACCCGCGAGGGAAATGGGGTGCGCATCCGCCGGACTGATGGTAGTGGGGAATGGACGGTGGACACGATGGGCGCGCACGCCGCCATCAGCCCAGACAATCAGCGCCTGCTCTGGCAGGTTGCCTCACAGATCGCTTCACCGGGGCAGTCTGCGCCGCCGACTTCCGTCTGGATCAGCGGTGTCGATGGCGCTGATGCGCGTGAGGTCATGGTGATGATGGGCGGAAATGCTCAATGGCTCGACAGCGAGCGGCTGCTCCTCACCAGCCGCGAAGGGATCGTAACAACCCTGGCGACCTTCAATCCGGTCAGCGGAGAATCAGTCACGCTGGGCAGCTTCAGTTTCCTCCGCACGCTGACGATTGCGCCGGGCGGCGGACGACTGATGTTCTACGTGGTCAACCAGCCCGACCCCGCAAACAGTGGCATCTACACCCTCCGCACCGAAGCAGGTGCTGTGCCTGAGCGTCTGCCATGGTTTGGCGGCTGGCGCTGGCGTGATGACGACACCGTGTATTACATTCCGCTTGACCCCGCGCAGAACCGCCAGCGGCTGCATTACTTCGATCTGACGACAGGCGAAGACCGCCCCCTGACAGATATCAGCACACTGCCTTTTGTGGTGGCGAATGGCGATTGGTCGGTCTCCGCAGATGGCGATCAGATCGCGTTCTGGAGTGCGCTGGATCGATCGACATGGCTGCTGGAGATGAACTGAAAGCCATCTGCGCAGCGCCACGGGATCCTGTTATAAATGCGCAAAATATCCCCTGAGCGCACCGGTTTTCAGGGGAATTTCTGCCTTGACACGCGAAAATCGCACCGTTATACTTCGCTGCATTGGTTGGGGATGTGGTGTAGTGGTTAACATACTGCCCTGTCAAGGCAGAGATCGCGGGTTCGAGACCCGTCATCCCCGCAGCAAAAAAAAAGCCGCTTGCATGAGCGGCTTTTTTGATTCCGGGTTGGCGGGGATTATCTCACGCAGGCGCGTAAAAACGCCACTGAATGGGTGAAGGCAGCGAGAAGATGCCCACAAAGACCAGCGCCAGCGTGATGATCACCAGAATCAGATAACGCTGATAACGCGCCTTGTCGGCCATTTCGCGCCGCTGAAACGCGCGGTAGCTGTGCGCGACAGCCAACGCCAGTGTCATAATCACCACATGTCCCCAGCTCTGAGGGCTGATGCCGCCCCCGGCAAGAAGCAGCACGGCCAGCAAAAGCACCCCAAGAAGCCACTGCGCGCCGATCAGCGCGCTGAAGATCGCCAGCAGACGATCGCCCAGGGATTCCCACGGGCGATTTCTCAGCCAGCCGATCAGCAGATAGGCGAACAACACAATCGTGACGAGCAGAACGCCCCAACGAACCAGCGAATGAAGAAAGCGCAGAATCTCATCCATCACGTACAGTCTCCAGCAAGCCAATAAGGGTGTATCGTAACGGAATGAATGTTCGATTTCAAGCGGATGGATAGACTACCACCGGCGCATTAATCGGCACGACGACGCCAACTTCTTCGCCGACGGTGTAAACGCGCAGACTGTCTGCTCTGGTGACCAGAGGTGTGCCATCATGCAGCACGATACCCACCCGCTGATCACAACCGTAGAACTCTCGCCAGGCGATCCGTGCACGCGCCACCCCTGCCGGGATCACCCCTGCCTGAATCAGGCGAAGCGCCTCCGGTCTCACCAGCGTGATGACCTTGCCTGTCGGGTGCTTCCGTCCCGGCTCATTGCGCAGCGATGGCAGCGACAATTTGCCCAGCGCACAGATCACCGCTTCACCGTCTGACTCGCCCGCCAGAAAATTCGCCTCTCCAACAAAGGCAGCGACCTGGGGATCAGCCGGATAGTTGTAAAGCATTTGCGGCTCGCTGATCTGCGCAACGCGCCCATCAAACATGACGGCAACCCGATCGGCCAGGCTGAGCGCTTCCTGCTGGTCATGCGTCACAAAAATACCGGTGATCCCGCTGTCTCTGAGGATGGTGCGCACTTCCTCCCGCACCTGGGCGCGCAGGGCAGCGTCGAGATTGGAGAAGGGTTCGTCGAGAAGAAGCACATCTGGCTTGGGAGCCAGCGCCCGCGCCAGCGCCACACGCTGCTGCTGCCCGCCGGAGAGTTCCGCCGGCATTCGATCAGCGAAACGGCTCAAGCCCACCTGATGAAGAATATCCTCAGCACGGCGATCGCGCTCGCGGGGAGAACCGTTCAGACCAAAGGCGACATTTGCCCGCACGTTCAGGTGAGGGAAAAGCGCATAATCCTGAAAGACCATTCCCACCCGCCGATCTTCCGGCTGAACAAAGCGGCCATTCCCGGCGACGACGCGCCCATTGATCGTGATCGTTCCACCCTGTGGATGCTCAAAACCCGCGATCAGCCGGAGGGTAGTCGTCTTTCCGCAGCCGCTGGGCCCCAACAGCGCAACAATCTGACCGCTGCTGACCCGGAGGTTAACCCCATTCAGGACAGGCGTAGCGCCATAGGCGCGCACCAGTTCAGTGCATTCGAGCAGAAATTCTGTGGACATGCGCGCAAGTGTACCGCGAACTGACAGCGTTTTGAACGCCGCGTTAACCGCCCTTGCGCTGCTGCTGAAGCAGAAGGAGCAGAGACAGGCTTGAAACCGCGATCAGGACCAGCGCAGGCGCGCCGATCTGCGCGCGCATGGCTGCGCTGTTTGCCGACCAGACAACCATAGGCAGTGTGCTGTATCCCGTCGGCGACAGCAGCAGCGTCGTCGGCAGTTCCTTCATCACATTGAGGAAAACCAGCGCGATCCCGCCCAGGATTCCAGCACGAGCAAGCGGAGCGGTCACGCGCAGAGTCACCTGCCACGAACGCAAACCGAGACTGCGCGCGGCTTCCTCGCAGCGCGGATTGATCTGTGTGAGCGCACTGCGTGTAGCCCCGATGCCGAGCGGAAGGAAACGCACACTGTAGCCGAGAATCAGCACCGGCATCGTCTGATAGAGCGCAGGCAGATAGTTTGCCGCGAAGAAGACGAGCGCCAGCGCAATGACCAGTCCCGGAAGCGCATTGCCAATATAGGCGAGCTGAACCAGCCAGCCATCAAAACGTGAACGCGATCGAACAGCCAGCAGCGCGGGCGGAATGGCGATCACCGCGACCACCACCGCCGAAAGCAGGCTGACCCACCCACTGTTCAGCGTGGGCTGAAGGATTTCACCCACAGGCAGCCCGATACGCAGGGCGTTGATCATCCACAACGTCAGCACCGCGACCGGGGCAAAAACCCCGATTCCTACGAGCGCGCCGCAGAAGAGAAGCGCGGGAAACTTCCAACGGCCGAGCGCAACGCGGCGCAGCCTGCGGCTGATGCCGGAACCCAGGCGATAATTTCTGCGGCTCTGAACATGAGTCATGCGTCGTTCCAGAACCAGCAGCACCACGGTCAGCGCGACAAGCACAAGCGAGAGCATCGCCGCCCGACTGCGGTCAAACGAGCTGGTGTACTGAAGATAGATGGCGTGCGTGAAAGCATCATAGCGCATGAGCGAAACAGCGCCGAAGTCGCTCAGGGTGTAAAGCGCCGTCAGCAGCATCCCCACGCCAAGCGCCGGACGAAGCTGCGGCAGCGTGACGCGCCAAAAAGCGCGCCAGCGAGTCAGCCCAAGCGAGCGCGCCGACTCTTCCAGCGCCGGGTCAAGGTTGAGAAGCGCTGTGCGTACCGGCAGCACTACATAGGGATAGGAAAACAGGGTGATCGCCAGCCACGCGCCGAAGAAGCCGTAGATCGATGGAAGCTGTGTGACACCGAGCGGTTCCAGAATCCCTTGCAGCAGCCCACGGGGACCAAACGCCGCGATATACATCATCGCGCCGATATAGGACGGGATGACCATTGTGAGCAGCCCCGTGACAAGCCAGAAACGCCGCAGCGGCAGGTCAGTGCGCGTCGTCAGCCAGGCGAACGGCACGCCGATCAGGGCAGCGCTGATCACAACGGCAATCATCAGAATGATGCTGTTGCCGATCACGCGGAGGGTGCTTTGGGAAGTCAGGTAGGCAAGCGCGCTGTCCCCCGCCCCCACAGCGCGCAGGATCAGGTAGCCCAGGGGAAGCGACACAAGCAGCACTATCAGCACGGTGAAGACCCGGATGAGCGGATGTTCCCGCCAGACCTGCTGACGCCTGAGCGCGTCCGTTTGGGCGAGAAGCGCGTCATTCAGACGCGAACGCCACCCGGATGAAGCTGCTGCCTGTGTCGCCATAAATTCAGATTCCCGTTATTTCCAGCGGCAGGCTACGGAAGCGCGCCCACGTCAGACAGCAGCAGGAGCGTATTCTCAAGATCGCTCAGATCACTGAGATCGATATCCGGGGCTGCAATACTGTCAAACGGAGGTACAGCCGGGTTCTGCGGCACGCCTGCCACAAGCGGATATTCAGCCGTTTGTTCGGCGAAGTAGGTCTGTGCTTCCCCGCCCAGCAGATACAGAAGCAGGCGCTGCGCCAGCGCAGGTGTGTCGCTGCTGCTGACCACGCCGCCGCCCGCGATATTGATCAGATTGCCGGGATCGCCTGCTTCAAAAAAGTGCAGTCCAACTTCCGCGTCCGGGAACTGCTGAAGGAAGCGGACGATATAGTAGTGATTGACAAGACCGACGGGGATTTCCCCATCGATCACCGCCTGAACGATCGAGTCGTTATTCTGATACGGCACTACGCCGTTGGCAAGCATCCCTTCCAGCCATGCCCGCGCGGCATCTTCACCGAGCAGAACGCGAAGCGCTGTGACATGCGCCTGGAAGGAGCCATTGGTTGGCGCCCACGCAACACGGTTCGCCCATTCCGGCGCTGTCAGATCGAGAATGGATGCAGGCAGTTCATCCTCAGACACCAGCGACGTGTTATAAACCAGCACACGCGCACGACCGCTGATGCCTACCCAGTATCCGTCACGAGACTGGAAGGCCGCAGGCACACGCTCCAGCACATCGCTCGGAAGCTGGCTGAGACGCCCCGCCTGCGCCAGCGCGCCGAGCGCGCCTGCATCCTGCGCAATGTAAACATCTGCCGGGCTGTTGCTGCCTTCTTCAAGAATGGTGGCTGCCATCTCGGCAGTGCCGCCATATCGCGCCTCGATCTGAACGCCCGTTGCCTGCGAGAACTGAGCAAGGATCGGGCCGATCAGGCTTTCGCTGCGGCCTGAGTAGACCGTCAGGGTTTCAGCAGGCTGCGCAGCAGCCGGCATGGCAAACAGCGCAAGAACTGCCAGGAAGGTCATCAATCTGAAAACACGCATGGAGAGTCCCCCGATTAAGAATCTGTGTCTGAATACAGCCTTGGTCATCACTTCAGCGCTGAAGTTCACCCTATTGTCGATGTTTGCGGCTGCAATTTCCACGCTTGTGGTCAATTTCACATTTTGCGCTGTGGTGAGATGAAGTGTAATGAACGGCATAAAGCACGCTTAATCGGGCAGCAGGATGAATTTAGCCTGAGTTAAATCACCTCTACAGGCTCCCCGCCTTCCCTGCCCCTGTGATATGATGGCTGCTCTCTGCCCTGTTGCATGGATGTAAATCTGCTCATGGAGATGACATGGAGCCTGATATTCGCGCTCTGATCTTTGATATGGATGGCGTTCTCACCGATACGGTAGAGCTGCATTATCAGGCATGGCAGCGGCTGGCAGATGAAGAAGGGCTGACGTTTAACCGCGCAATCAATGAACATCTGCGCGGAACAAGCCGCCGCCACAGCCTGGACATCATTCTGAATGGTCAGGCGATCGATGAAGCCACGGCGCACCAGTGGATGGCACGCAAACATCAGTATTTCCTCAGCCTGCTGGAGACGATCACCCCGTCATCCGTGCTGCCCGGCGTGCTGGAACTTCTCGATGAAGCCGCGGCGCGTGGGCTGCGCTGTGGGATTGCCTCCTCCAGCCGGAATGCGCAGACTGTGATCGAACGTCTCGGCCTGCGCCATCGCTTTGACGCGATCGGCGATGGCTATTCGGTGATCAATGCCAAGCCCGCGCCGGATGTGTTCCTGTGGACTGCGGGACGGCTTGATGTGCATCCCTGGCAAGCCGTGGTCATAGAAGATGCGCAGGTGGGCATTGCCGCGGCGCTCAGGGCAGGCTTCTGGACTGTAGGTGTCGGCGATGAGATGGTCAGGGAAGCGCATGTGATCGTCCCTTCACTTCAGGGTGTGACGATCGACCTGCTTCTTGAGCGCCTGGGCGCGCTTCAGCCAGCCGCGCCTGCTGTGCAGCATGTTCAGGGGTAGCTGATCAGCCTTACCTCAGGCAGAAACCGTTCGACATCCTCACGGCGGCAATCGGCCGTGCCCGGCATCAGGCAGACAGCCGAAGCGCACGCGGTTCCCAGCCGCAGTCCCCCTTCAATCGGCTCACCTCGGTAAATCGACGCGGCGATTCCCGCCAGCATTCCATCTCCGGCTCCTGCAGCGCTCACCACCTCAACCGGCAGCGGAGGAATGCGGTAAGCGCGATCCTCCAGCACGGCGACCGTCCCAGCCGATCCCAACGTGATGATCGGGCAGGTTCCATAACGCTGAAGCACTTCTCGCCCGGCATGATAGGCATCTTCCGGGGTGAGGATGTCCGCCCCCACCAGCCCGGCAAGTTCATCACGATTCGGCTTGATATAGTCGGGATGCGATCTCAGCCCTGCACTCAGATTAGGTTCAGCGGCGTCAAAAACTACGGGAACACCTGCCTGCTTTGCCGCCGCGATCATCTCTGTGTAGAAGTCTGGCGTCATCCCGGCGGGCAGCGTGCCCCCCAGCACAACGACAGCGGCGTCTGCCAGTTCAGCCAGAAAATGCTGTTTCAGGCGCTCCACCTGTTCCTGCGTGATCGACATGGTGGTGGTGGAAATGGTCGTATGGGTGTGATCCTCTTCGCCGATCAGGACGACATTGGTGCGCGTTTCGCCGTCTACCCAGTCAAAATCAGTGAGCACACCTTTCGCCTGAAGCATGGCTTCCATCCGCCTGCCGTTCAGACCGGCGGCGAAGCCAAGCGCTTTACTTGGAACGCCGATCTCGCCGAGGATCCATGAAGCATCTGTAGGTTTACCGCCCAGGCTGGTGACCGCGCGAGTCGAGCGCAGCGTTCGGTTAAGCTCCACCCTGGGCACGAAAACGGTCAAATCGATAGTCGTATTTGCCGTCAGCGTCAGAATGCGCGACATGCTGTTACTCGGCAAAGTTCGCGATTGCGTCTTCCATCGCCTGTCGTTCCGCTGCCAGACCTTCGCTGGCTCCAGCCCGTGCAGACATCAGGTAGATGTATGCCTGGGTATCGATGCGCTCAACAGCATCGTAAGCGGCGTTGAGATCCTTGCCCATGACAAACAAGCCGTGCCACGGGGCGATCACCCCCACTCCCTGCTTGGCGATAGCAGCTTCCCGCCCCGCCATAGCCTCAGCGATATGCTCAGAGAGCGAGGCGCTGTGCGACGGGGCAAAACGGATGACAGGCACTTCTCCGAATTTGCGCGTAGCTTCCAGCACGGGAAACATCGGGCGCGCCATGGCGGCAAATGCCAGGACATTACGGGCATGCGCGTGAATGACGGATGTGCCCGCCTCATGGAACACCCGGTGCAGCCTGAGATGGGCTTTCGACTCGCGCGAGATCTCGCCATCGCCAACCAGAATATTGCCATCCGCATCGACCACAAGCACAAGGTCCGGCGTGAGCGCCCACAAGTAGCGGCTGCCGGCGTAACGCGGCGACATGCAGATGACCTCTCCCTGCGGGGTGCTCACGCGCGCGCTGATATTTCCACCGGCAGTATCGGTGAGACGACGGTCGTACATGAGCGCGCCGATACGAGCGATGCGCGCCCGCATCTCTAAGACGTTTGGGTCGTTCGCCAGCGCCTGAGGGTCAAACGGGGAAGTCATGAGGTTGATCCTTACCAATGCGTAATCTGTCATGCATTATAATACCCGGCTGCACTCGCAAAATCGAAGGAATGGCATTACGAATCATGTATCCGGAAACGACTGAAATCCGTGGTCTCGATTACTGGCAAAACCCCAGCGGGACCACGATCGCCATTGATCCCCTCCGCTTCCTGTATGTGCCGGATTATGCTGAGCATATGATGGTTTCATGGCTGGCGAAGCGGGTGTTCGATTATCAGCGAGAGCACCTGGCCAGCGGCGGCGCAATCACCAAGATGGTCATGATCACTATGGGGGCGCTCCTGCCCGGCGTCCTGCTTCACGACTGCATTACCTATGGCGCAGCATCTGATCTGCCCGCGATCGAATTTGGCACGTTTGGCGTGCGCTTTTACCAGGGGCCCGGACAGCCGCTTTCCACTCCGCAGGTGATTCAGCCGCTGTCGATCGATGTGCGCGGGCATATCGTCGGCATCATCGAGGACCTGGCTGACATGGGCAAGACCGCCCGCTATGTGCGCAGTGTGCTGATCGAGCAGCATGGCGCAAAAGAGACTATCCTGATCGCGCCTTATCGTAAAAGCGCCTCCGTCCTTGATGATCTGACGACGCTCACGTTCGGCGTCGTCCCACAGGATACGTGGGTGATCACGCCGCGCGAGCGCGTGGAAACGATGATGAAACGGGTTCCCTTCTGGGCGGCACGCGGAGCCAGCGCCGGCGACTGCCAGCGATACCTGCGCGAAATCGGCTATCCCGAATACCTGATCGATGCCTGGTTTGATGAGGCGTGGGCGCGCGTCACGCCCTGAAGCGGCTCAGGTGTGCGCGCACAAGCGCGCTGAAGTCCTGCGACTGTTCCAGATGAACGGTATGCCCGGCCCCGGCGACCACGGATAAACGCGCTGTGCGCATCCTTGCCTGCATACGCTGCATGATCGCGACGTATTTTGCATCCGCAGCCCCCGCGATCAACTGAACAGGCATGCTCAGTTCAGACAGCCGCCCCCACAGGGACGGCTGCGCGCCCGCGCCCATGCCGCGCAGGCTGCTCGCCAGCCCATCCACCCGATTACGAAGCCGCTGCTCACGGAGCGCTTGTCTTTCCGGCGCGTTCATCATCTTCTGCGACTCAAAAAGCGGCAGGGCCTCCCAGTAATCCACAAATGGAGCGATCCCTTCCCGCTCAATCCACGCCGCCAGCGCCTGATCGGACTGGCGGCGATCGGCAGCTTCGGATGGATCCTCAATGCCCGGAGAAGCGCTTTCAAGGATCAGGGAGTGGAGACGATGGGGGTATGCCAGAGCAAAAAACAACCCCAGTCTGCCGCCCATCGAATAGCCAATGAGATGCACCTTTCCGATCTCAAGTCTTGCAAGCAGCGCTTCCAGATCGGCGGCGGCAGCCTCAATCTGGCAGCGGGCGGGGTCTGGCGGCGCATCAGTCATACCATGACCGAGCAGATCCGGGGCTACAGCGCGATAATCAGCGGCGAGATCCGCCATCAGCTTCGCCCAGTTTTGCGACGCGCCGGTAAAACCGTGCAGCAGCAGCACGGCCTCCCCCTGCCCGGCAGCGCGAATATGATAGTTCACCCCATTGAGCTTCAAGCGCAACCTGCACCTCGGCAAATCAGATAAGAAAATGCTCAGCCTTGCGTATCATTTCACAAAGATTATGATACACTTCTGAATAGACTGACCAGTCGGTTTGGAAAGTGCCATCTCATGAATTTCCATTCTGAAGACAAGCGAGTCAAGGACCCCGAAGGCACACGCAGCCGTATTCTGGATGCGGCGCTGGATGTCTTCTCTCAAAAAGGGTATCACGATACGAGCGTCGATGAAATTGTCGAACAATCCGGCACATCAAAAGGATCGGTCTACTTTCACTTTCCCAACAAGCAGAAACTGTTCCTGGCACTGGTGGATAAATTTGCCAATCTGCTGGAACGCCGTGTGACCGAGAATATCGCGCAGGAAGCCGTCGGTATTCGCCGTGTGGATATTGCGCTGCGCACCGTGCTGGATACCTTCGGGAAATATCGTCCGCTGGCGCGTATTCTGCTGGTTCAGGCTGTGGGTCTCGGTCAGCTCTTTGAAGAGAAGCGTATGCAGGTACACCGGCGTTTCGCGGCGCTCATCCGCCAGTACCTCGATGAAGCCGTGGCACAGGGAGACATTGCGCCGGTCGATACAGAAGTCGTCTCGCTGGCGTGGATGGGGGCTATCAACGAGGTCGTCATCCAGTGGGTCTATTCCGGTGAGCCGGATAGCGATCGCATTCTGGCAACCCTGCGGCCGATGCTTCTGAAAAGCGTGGGGTTCGACTCTGCTGGCGATGCGCGATTTCAGTAGACATCGGATGGATCATGCTCACTTTTACCCCTGAGGCTGTCTCGATGCCCCGATCCCAGCCAGCGTCTGCCAGCGCCACGCTCTTCAGCATCACCCGCCCGATTCCGCGGAGCGCGCCGCTGAATTTTCTGGCGCATGGCGCTGGAAAACCCCGCATGTTCTGGCACGACCCGGTACATCAGGTGACCCATGCCGGTTTAGGGTTGGCATGGTCGGCACAGGCGTCCGGCGATAACCGCTTTGCCACGATCCGAATGGCGGCTGAACGTCTGTTTGCCGGCGCGCTCTTCGATCGTGATGCGCCGGATTTCACCGCGCCCCGTGTCTTCGGCGGATTTGCCTTTTCTGATCAGCACGTCGCTGCGGGCGTGTGGTCCGCCTTTCCGGCAGCCTGTTTCATGCTGCCTGAGATCCAGCTCAGCGCCGCCGGTGAGCAGACGTGGCTGACGCTCAACCGGATCGCGCACACTGACAGCGATATTGATCGCTTCTGGAATACGCTCGACACAGAATTTGATCGGCTGGAAGAGCTGCTTTCCTCCACCTTGTCCAAAGGGGAGATGCCGATGCTGAACATGCTGCGCTTCCCGCTGTCAGAAGACAACTGGTCTGCCATGATCGCGCGCGCCACGGGTGAAATGCGTGCGGGGCGGCTGGTGAAGGTCGTGCTGGCGCGCACCAGCGAGGCAGTCTTTGATCGCCCTGTCGATCCGCTGCGCGCCCTGGGCCGGCTTGAACGTCACTATCCGGACACCTATCGCTTCCTGATCGAGCCGACCGCTGGTCAGGCATTCTTCGGCGCAACGCCTGAACTGCTGATCAGAACCACCGGGCAGAAGCTTTGGACGGCGGCGGTAGCCGGATCGCGCAGACGAGGACTGACGCCAACAGAAGATGCTGCGTTGGAGCGGGAACTGATGGGCAGTGACAAGGAACGGCATGAACACCAGATCGTGGTTTCCATGCTCAGGGAACGCCTGACGCCGCTGACTGAATCGATCCGTATGCCGGATACGCCCTCCGTGATGAAGCTCAGCAATATACAGCACCTCTACACGCCGGTTTCAGCGGTGCTGAGCCATTCCACCAGCATATTCGACCTGGTAGAACAGCTCCACCCGACGCCAGCGCTGGGCGGTTCCCCACGTGAAGCAGCGCTGAGCCTGATCGATCAGCTTGAGGAGACAGGGCGAGGCTGGTATGCGGCTCCGGTCGGATGGGTAAGCGCGCATGGCGACGGGCTGTTCTCCGTCGCGATCCGCTCGGCAGTCAGCAAAGGCAGCCGTGCCCGTCTGTATGCCGGGGCAGGCATCGTTGCGGACAGCGAGGCGGATAAAGAGTGGGATGAAACGGCGGTCAAATTCAAGCCGCTGATGGATGCGCTGATGGCCACCGAAGGAGCCAGAGATGGACGCCCCCAATCGTAACCTGCTGTGGGCACAGATCGTTGTGGATGAGCTGGCGCGCTGCGGCTTGCGCGATGTTGTGATTGCCCCCGGCTCACGAAGCACGCCGTTGGCGATCGCGTTCGCCGGCCATGACCTTATCCGTGTGTACTCACAGATTGATGAGCGAAGCGCAGCATTCTTTGCGCTGGGGATGGCAAACGCTGCCGAGCGCCCGGTGGCGGTGCTGTGTTCGTCTGGCACAGCGGCTGCCAACTTCTATCCGGCAGTGATCGAAGCGCGTTATGCGCAGGTTCCACTGCTGATCCTGACGGCTGACCGACCTCATGAACTGAGGGAAAGCGGCGCGAACCAGACGGTCGATCAGGTCAAGCTCTATGGCGATCACGCGCTCTGGAGCGTCGATGTCGCCCTTCCTGAGAGCGACCCCTCTCCCACGCTGATCCGCAGCCTGCGCACACTTGCCTGCCGCGCCTATGCTGCCGCGGATGGAGCGCCGAAAGGCGCGGTGCATCTCAACTTTCCGTTTCGCAAACCGCTGGAACCCCTGCCCGTGCCCACTGACCGCACAGATGTGGAAGCAGGGCGCGCAGACAGCCGCCCCTACACAACTCTGCTGCGCGGCATCACCATGCCCAGCTTTCAGCAGGTCGAGCCGGTGGTACGCCTGATGGGGCAGACCAGCCGGGGGATCATCGTATGCGGACCTCGCAGCCCGCGCGGGGATTTTTCAGCGGCTGTCAAGCGGCTGTCCGCCGTGACGGGCTACCCCATCCTTGCCGATCCGCTGTCCGGTGTTCGCTTCCAGATGGGCGGCGAAGGCATCATCCTGGGAGCCTACGATACCTTCCTGGCACAGACTCCGGGCTGGGAGCCACCTGAGCTGATTCTGCATTTTGGCGCGCTGCCCACCTCACAACGCCTGGAGGATTACCTGAATGGCGTGCCGGACGCCAGCCGAATCATGATCAGCGGGGATGGGTCATGGTTTGACGCCAATCACCGGATCGATTTTCATCTCACATGCGATCCAACTTCCCTTTGCCTGTCGGTGATCAACTGGCTGAGCAGGGAAGGCTATCATCCTGATCGCGGCTGGGGCGCGCGCTGGATGAATGCCGAAGAAACTACCTGGGCGGCGCTCTCGCAGGCTGTGCCGACTCAGTTTCTGGACGGCGGTATCATCGCCCATGCCCTGAAACATCTTCCCGACGGCACTTTCGTATATGCAGCCAACAGTCTGCCTGTACGGCATCTTGATCAGTTCGGCGCGCCCAGCGGCAAGAATCTGCGCGTCTTCTGCAATCGCGGAGCCAGCGGGATTGACGGAACGATCTCATCTGCGGCGGGCGCATCCGTTGCAGCGGCAGAGGAGGGCAAACGTCTCATCCTGATCAGTGGAGATCTGGCCTTCTATCACGATCTGAATGGGCTGATGGGCATTCACCGGCTGGGGCTTGCGCCGATCATGATCGTCCTGAATAACGACGGCGGTGGCATCTTTAACCGGCTGCCCATCCACCAGTTCGATCCGCCGTTCACAGAACTGTTTCTCACGTCTCATGGGATTGACTTTCAGCATGCCGCAGCTATGTATCACATTGACTATGCGCAGGTTTCGGATTATGCGGCCTTTGAGACAGAATTTCAGCGCGCACTTCGAGTAAACCGCGCCGCCATTATTGAGGTGAAGACCAACAGCCGGGATGACCTTGAACGGCGCGGGCTTCTGATTGAACAGGTGAAATCTCGCCTTTCCGCAGGCGTATAGAAGCACAGGAGCAGAGAGCAAGATGGTGAACTGGGTTGAAGTCAGGCAGTATGAAGATATCACGTACCACAAAGCCGACGGCATGGCGCGCATCGCCTTCAACCGCCCGGAAGTGCGCAACGCCTTTCGTCCAGACACGATCAAGGAGATGATGGATGCTTTTGAGGATGTCTGGGAAGACTCTTCGGTTGGGGTGATCCTGCTGACAGGCAACGGTCCCGCGAAGGACGGTAAGTATGCGTTTTGCAGCGGCGGCGATCAGAAGGTGCGCGGCGATGCAGGCTATGTCGGCAAGGACGGCGTTCACCGTCTGAACGTGCTTCAGCTCCAGCGTATCATCCGCACGATCCCCAAACCGGTGATCGCGCTGGTTCCCGGCTACGCGATCGGCGGCGGTCATGTGCTGCACGTCATCTGCGATCTGACAATTGCGGCGGATAATGCCATTTTCGGGCAGACGGGCCCGCGCGTGGGCAGTTTCGACGGCGGCTATGGCAGCAGCTATCTGGCCCGGATCGTCGGTCAGAAGAAAGCCCGCGAGATCTGGTATCTGTGCCGGCAGTACAATGCCCAGGAAGCGCTTGAGATGGGGTTGGTCAACAAGGTCGTGCCGATCGATCAGCTTGAAGCTGAGGGAGTGGCATGGGCACAGCAAATCCTCAGGCACAGCCCGCTGGCCATTCGTCTGCTCAAGGCGTCGATGAATGCCGACGTGGACGGGCAGACGGGCATTCAGCAGCTTGCGGGCGATGCCACCCTGCTTTTCTACATGACGGAAGAAGGGCAGGAAGGTCGCAACGCCTATGTTCAGAAGCGCGATCCGGAGTATCGAAAGTATCCCTGGCGCCCGTGAGATCGCATGATCGTTCGTGACTGGCTTGCCGCCGCCGCTCTCAGCCGCCCTCAGGCTCCGGCGCTCACATGGGAAACCGGAACTCTGACCTTTGTCGAACTCAATCAGCAGGTCGGCAGATGGGCGGCGCGGTTGGCTGCCACCGGAATTCGCAGGGGGGATCACGTTGGTCGGCTGGCCTCCTCCCATGCCGATGCAGCCTCGGTAATTTTTGCGCTGGCTCGCCTCGGCGCGATCCTCGTCCCGCTCAACACACGTCTGACGCCTGAAGAACTCAGCTATCAGATCGACAAGGCGCGCTGCGCTGTCGTGCTTGCCGATTCCCGTCATTACGCTTCTCTGCCAGCCGCATCGGGCGAAACCCGCATCATCCGGCTGGAGGATCTGGCTGGGCAGCCTGCCCCACTCACGGATTCTGATCTTGATGGGCTATACGATTTCCAAGCGACACAGGCGATCGTGTTTACATCCGGCACAACTGGAAAGCCCAAAGGCGCACAGATCACCTTCGGAAATCATTACTTCAGCGCGATGGGTTCCGCGGCGCGGATCGGCGTCCTGCCCCAGGATCGCTGGCTGGTCTGCCTGCCGCTGTATCATGTGGGCGGGCTGGCGATCCTGTTTCGATCGCTGCTCTACAACACGGTCAGCGCATTGATGGATGCAGGCGGCGGCTTTCAGCCCGCAGACATTATGCGCCGCATTGCGCAGGAACCGGTGACGCTCGTTTCGCTCGTACCGACGATGCTGTGGCGCATGCTGGATGCCGGTTTTACAGATCCGGCGCATCTGAGGCTGATCCTGCTCGGCGGCGCGGCGACCTCAGTCGAATTGATCGAGCGCAGCCGACGCCTGCACCTGCCGATCGTGACCACCTACGGCATGACAGAAGCCGCGTCCCAGGTGGCAACCCTGCTGCCTGAGGG
>SZPD01000471.1 GCA_030263515.1 Anaerolineae bacterium CFX9
AGATCGAATTTCGCAACCTGACAGATGCGCCGGTTTGGCTGCTGGCGGGCACACAGATCACCGGCACGCCGATCCAGCCGCTGCCGCCCTTGAGCCTGGAGCAAGCCGATCTGACCAGCGCCACCTTTTATGGCGGCGGCACACTGCTGCTCGATCTGCCTCTGCTCGACTCGATCGATGCAGGCGAGCAGATGGCTCGTTTTGAACTGGCGCGCCGCCGACAGCCTCAGGGAATCGTGCGCAGTGTGCGCTTCAGTCGTTTTCGTGCGCCTGCCGCGCTCGACGTGACGATCGGCGATCGTATCCGGCTGGCTGACTCGCAGACAGGGCATGATCAGACCTATATCGTGACTGGTGAAGCGCACGCGCTGGCGCAGGGCGGCGCACAGCACAGCATCACGCTGATTCTTGAAGCGGCTGATCCGCAGGTCTTCTGGTGTCTGGATGCCTCAGCGCTGGGGACGGAATCTGCGCTCGCATACTGACGTGAAAGCTATATACCCCACAGGAGCCGAAACCTCATGACCCCGATCTGGACTGCGCCGCGCTCGTGGACGACGGGCGAGATCGTCACCGCGTCGGTGATGAACGAACACGTACGCGACAATTTGGAATTCATCAAACAGGCACTGGAGACGCCGTTCAGCCACAGCGCGAGCAGCACCGGCAGCGGCTTCTCTACCACCAGCACCAGCTTCGTCGATATTCACAGCTCGTTTACCGACACGATCACGACGACTGGCGCGCCGATCCTGATCGGCGTCTGCGGAACGTGGAAATGTACGGTCTCCGGCGGGGACTGCTGCATCGATATCTCGATCGATGGCACGCGCATCGGCGATGCGACTTACGGGGTGCAGATGATGCAGCCACCCGCTGCGAATGCCGCCCTGCCATTCCACTGGACTCAACTGCGAACGATCGGCGCGGGCACACATACGATCAAGCCGGTCTGGCGAACATCGACAGGCACGCTGTCGCTGCTGCTGCTGACGAGTTTCTTTGCCATCGAGCTGATCTGAGCGCTTTGCCCTGAGAACTTCTGCGCATCCGCCGCCCGGATACTCAAAACGGCGTCTTCTGCAAGCCGCCATGATCTTGCCCGATGAGGCGCTCAGACGCGGCGGACGGGGCGAAAGAGCGCGGTGTCGAACGGCGGCAGACGCTCGCCCGCGCGCGATCGACGGATGCGATCTTCCAGGGCGGCGCTGACCTGCGCGGCGTCGCGCCGCAGCATGCCGACATCGACTCCCTGGCAGACATCAGGCAGCGACGCCAGCCAGCGCTGGCTGCGCCGCAGCATCTTGAGCGCGCCGCGATCGTTGCCGCGCTGCGCCTGGTAGTAGGCGACGCCCACTTGCAGGATACCCTGATACAGATCGCGGATGCGGCGCGGCTCATCCCGCCAGAGCGCTTCGAGCAGATCGTGCTGCTGATAGTATTCCCCGGCATTGAAAAGCGCGATCGCCTGCTGCGCCCGTTCGGGCAGCGGTTCGTCGCACGCTGCAAAGGCAGAGTCAGTCATCAGGGATCCCGTTCGGCTTACAGATTTTCGACCTCGATCGAGTCGATCACGAGCGACTGCTCCTGCTCGACCGGCACAATGCCGAAACGAAGTTTACCGCGCGGCGTGACGATGGCGTACTGGTTATCCAGCCAGGCGACGAAACCGGCTTTGCCGCGCGGCGCTGTCGGGGCTTCAAGGACAACTTCGCCGTCCACCAGCCAGCGCGCGCCATCCCGCCGCCACTCGATGACGTAAGTGCGCTCGGTGAGCAGCAGATCATCGGGCAGCGCGGCTTCGTGAATCGCCAGCGCCCGCTGAATCGGCGGGTAGACTTTCCGGTAGAGACGCTCTGAGCGCATCGCCAGCATTGCGAACGGAGACAGCGGTATCAGCGACAGCGCAGGCAGGCGTCCGGCATCGATCGCCGCTGCCTTCCAGCCGAAGCCGGGTATATCGATCGCGAGCTGCATGTCGTTGGGCGGCGAACCGAAGAAGAACCAGATCGCCTGTGGCAGCCGGGGAAAACGGCGCGCATCCGGCGAGAAGGGATGATTCCAGAAGCCAAAGCCCGCTGTGCCGCGCAGCGCTCCGGCGCTGGCAGGCTGAGCGCCCACGCGGGCGGCGGCGCGCACAGTCATGCGCAGCGGCGGCTTCCAGCAAAAATTGTAGGTTTTGCGCCTGCCGGGCAAATGCAGCAGACGCTGCGTATGAGAGGCGGCGGACGGGTGTTTGAATCCGTAATCGGTGATCTGGGCGTTACTGTAGCCGTGATGAGTCGGTGGGATGGTCAGCCAGAGATGCTGCTCACGGAGAGCCACGCGCCCGGAGCCGACCTCAGCAACATCCCAGAACAAGCCGAGTGTGCCGTGAAAGCGATCGTAGAGGCGCATCACACGATCAGAACGGGCAGCGAAACCGTCACGGTCGTACCGATGCCTTC
>SZPD01000040.1 GCA_030263515.1 Anaerolineae bacterium CFX9
GCCGGGCTGGAACTGGTTGAAGGGTCAAGCCCGGCTCGGCAATACTGCTGCGAGAGATGCGGCGCGCGAGATCACGGCGGATGGCTTTGGGAACGCCATCGAGCAGCGCCGGAACTGTCTCGACCCCGAAACGGGACATGAGCGCCGGATCGCCAATCTGAGGCTCGCCACCCCGGACGATCAGCGCCAGATCAGCGCGTGAACATGCTGTGAGTGCCAGACCTGTTGGCGCGGCGATCCAGTCATTGGGCATGCCGGGCTGAAGATCGCCGGCCGTGCAGTGGATGATCGCGGCCGCGTCCTGCCAGACGGCGCGCAGCGCGTCTTCCGGAAATGTGCATCGGATGGCGTAGGCACGCAGCTCATCGAGCAGATCCCCGTCCGCTGTCAGCCGCGAATCGCTGCCCAACGCGGCGCTGCCGCCTGCCGTCTGCCACGCCGCCACATCGGCACAGCCGCCCAGCAGGTAATGGTTGGTGGTGGGGCAGGTGATCAGCCCTGCCAGCGTGCGCGCCGCTTCTGGCAGATCCTCCGCTGTGAGGCCGACGCCGTGCACGATCACCGTCCGCGAATCTGCCGCGCCGAGCGCCTTCAGCCGGGCGTACTCACTCGCCGAGACCTGATCTGTCCCTTCGGCAAGATGGATGAAGAAAGGCTTTTCTGGGCTGGCTTCGACATGAGCGCGGCGGATATCCTCTGCCGGGCTGAAATGCAGGGAATGTGCCCAGGTATAACGACGAATGACCGTGACCGGAAAATGAGGATGAAACAACAGCCTGTGCGGCGGATTGTGCTGAACGACCGTCAGCGCTCCACACAGCAGGTTCTTCAGCCCGCCGGCAAACAGCCGATCCGCCAGCGGCAGCGAACGCAGGGACTGATACGGTTCAGTATGCAGCCGCGCGCTGACATCCTCCCCCCACTGGTGGGCATTGTCGTATCGCTCACGAAAGCGCGTGCGCGGGAAATGGTTGAGTTCAAGATGATCGTGCGCGTTGATCAGCGCGGGATAGACATCGCAGCCGGCGAGATCGATCTTCTGCGCATGAGCAGCGGCAGAGTCCGTCAGCAGGCGCGCCCCATGCAGTGACAGATCGTCATGGAGCCTGCCGTCGCGCCAGATGCGCGCATGGTGGATCGAGAGTGGTTGTGCCGGAAGCAAGAAAACCTCGTGAGACCTGCCTTGCGAGGATTATAGATGCACTTCGAAAAGCGCGCATGGGATGACTGGGGCATCCTGCCTAATCGTACTTCGTGTTCAGGGTTGGCGCGGCGCGGTTGACCGCCTCTTCGCCCAGCTTGCTGACGAGCTTCTCGCGCAGTTTGGGAGTCTCTTCCGCCCATTTGGCGCGCAGGGATTCCTTGCTGCCATCAGTGTTTGCCGCCATGCCTTTCATCTGGCTTGGCGCATGGGTGATGATCCGCTGGACGCGGGTCTGACCGCAGGCGGGGCAGGCGGGAGCCGGATCGTTGAATCCATGCCGGGCTTCAAACAGGCTGCCGCAGCCTTCACAGCGATAATCGTACAGGGGCATCGGCTTTGTTCCTCCAGCCTTTATTCTACGCCGGTTTTTGCGGCGGCTCAATCCAGCCGGATGCGCGGGTTGAGCAGCGCATACAGCAGATCGGCGATCAGGTTGGCCAGCGCGAAGAAGAAGATCGTCACCATCACGACTGCCTGCATCAGGGGGATATCCTTGCGTTCGACAGCGGCAGTCATCAGCCTGCCGAGACCGGGGTAGCTGAAGACGTTTTCGATCACGATCAGCCCGCCGATCAGCCAGCCGAATGACAGGGCGATCACCGTGATCGTCGGCAGCAGCGCATTGCGCAGCACATGCCTGATGATCACGACATGCTGGGGCAGCCCCTTGAGTACAGCGGTGCGCACGTAGGGCTTTTTGAGTTCGTCGATCATGCCCGCCCGCGTCATGCGGACGACATACGCCAGCAGCACGAAGGTCGCCGTGATCGCGGGCAGTGTGAGCTGTCGCAGCCACTCGCCGAGGTCGCCGCTGGACGGAGGCGACGCGCTCGCCGGGAACCAGCCAAAGCCCAGCGCCAGCACATTGATCAGCACCAGACCGGTGACAAATTCCGGCAGTCCCACCACCGACAGCGTAAGCACCGAGATGACGCTGTCCAGCCAGGAATTTTCGCGCAGCCCGGCGATCACGCCCAGGACGATCGACAGCGGAATACTGAAGATCAGCGTCAGCCCTGCCAGCGCCAGAGAATTGTTCAGCCGCTCCATCACCAGCGGGCGCACCGGCGCGCTGCCGCCTGTAAATGACGTGCCCCAGTCGCCGCTGAGGAAGCTCATCAGCCAGTTGATGTACTGCACAGGAACCGGATCGTTCAGTCCGAGGTCTGCGCGCAGTCGTTCGATGGCTTCCGGGCGGGCATCACGCCCCAGGATCAGGCGTGGAATATCGCCGGGCAGAAGCTGCGTCAGCGCGAAGATGATCGCGGAGGTGATCAGCAGCGTGACAGCCAGCAGCGCGATCCGCCGCAGCAGGTAGCGGGTCATCGCGCCTGCTCCGGGGCGCTCTGCTGGAGCATTGCCAGCTCATCCACTGGAATGTGACAGCGGATGAAGTGTCCGTCGCCCGCGTCGCGGAAAGGCGGCGCGTCTGTCTCGCAGATCCTGCCGATCTTGCGCGGGCAGCGGGTATGGAAGCGGCATCCGGTCGGCAGGCTGCGCGGGCTGGGCACTTCGCCGTCCAGCCGGATGCGTTTCTGCGCGATGGTCGGATCGGGGATGGCGATGGCGCTGATCAGCGCTTCGGTATCGGGATGTGACGGCGCATGATAGACATCGTACACATCGCCCGCCTCCACGATCTCGCCAAGATACATGACGATGATCCAGTCCGCCAGATAGCTGACGGCGTTCAGATCGTGTGAGATGAACAGGTAGGATGCGCCTTTTTCAGCACGCAGATCCTTGAGCAGATTCAGAATGACCGACTGCACTGAAACATCGAGCGCACTCGTCGGCTCATCGGCGATCACCAGCGCGGGATCCGCGGCAAAGGCGCGGGCGATGGCGACGCGCTGTTTTTCGCCGCCGCTCAGCTCTGCCGGAAAACGTGACGCATAATCTGCTGGAAGCCGCACCGATGCCAGCAGCGATTCGATCCGCTGGGTCATCACTTCGGGCGGCAGGCTTCCCTCCAGCCGGCGGATCGTCCGCGCGATCGCGTCGCCCACACTGCGATACGGGTTGAGCGCTTCGTTCGGGTTCTGAAAGACGAACTGGAGATTGCGCAGCGCTTCCGGGCGGCGCGCGCTGAGCTTCAGCGACAGGGGGATATCCAGCAGTTCCATCTCGCCGCTGTCCGCGGTTTCGAGCGCCACAATGCAGCGCGCCAGCGTCGTTTTGCCGCTGCCGCTTTCCCCGACCAGCCCCAGTGTCGATCGCGCCCGAATCCGAAGGGACACATCGTTGACAGCCCGGACAGCGTCTGACCTGCGCCCCAGGATGCGATCCAGCAGGGAGTCTGTCCCGAAGGTCTTGCTGACCGACCGTCCGCTGAACACATAGTCACGGTCTGGCGGCGCTGAGGGCGGGCTGATCGTGATCGTCGTATCCATGCTCAGCGACCCGTCGGCGATCTCTCGCCAGCGGTGACACTTGATCAAGCGCCCTTCGCTGACCACTTCCATCGGCGGCTTGAGATCGCGGCAGCGCTGCTCAACCAGTTTGCAGCGGTCAGCAAACACGCAGCCATGAGTTCGATCGATCAGCGAAGGCGCTACGCCGTCGATCGTTGGCAGGCGGACGTTCTCCATGCCCTCAAGCGGACGCGGCAGCGAAGCCAGCAGACTGATCGTATAGGGATGCAGCGGTCTGAGAAACAGATCCTTCGCCGGGGCAGATGCCATCACCTCGCCGCCGTAGAGGACGGTTACACTGTCACAGAGCTGAGCGACCAGCGCCAGATCGTGCGAAACGTAAAGCGCGGCGGCGCGGTTGTCGTGGATCAGATCACGGAACAGATCGAGGATCACCGCCTGCGTCGTCACGTCGAGGCTGGTGGTTGGCTCATCGAGGATCAGCAGGCGGGGCTGTGTCGCCAGCGCCATCGCGATATTGACGCGCTGCTGCTGGCCACCGCTTAACTGGTGGGGATAGCGTTTCGCCACCTGCGCCGGATCGGCGATGCGGACGCGCTCCAGCATTTCGACGGCGCGGCGGGCTGCCTCACGCGGGGCTGCGCCGGCATGCAGCCGGAAGACCTCGGCGATCTGCTCACCGACCGGATACGCCGGATTGAGCGACGCCAGCGAATCCTGCGGAACAAGGCTGATCTGTCTGCCCCAGATCGAGCGCATCTCGCGCATCGTTTTCGGCACGAGATCGCCGCCCTCAAACAGGATTTCGCCGCGGGAGATGCGGGCATTGGGAGCCAGATAGCGCATGAGCGCCAGCGCCAGCGTCGATTTGCCGCTGCCGCTCTCTCCAACCAGTCCATGAATTTCCAGCGGGCGGATGCTCAGGTTGACGTTCTGGATCGCGTTGACCCATCGTTTGCCGAGCTTGTAATCGATCCACAGATCGCGCGCTTCGATGATCGGCGCTGCTTGATGATCGTTCATACGAGCGAGCCTTCGTAGCGAAAAACGCGGCGCAGCCCATCTGAAAGCAGGTTGACGCCGATGATCAGCGTCGCGATTGCGCCCGCCGGAAACCACAGCGCCCATGGCGTCTGTGAGAATGACTCGCGCGCTTCGTTGACCATTCGTCCCCAGTCTGGCGAGGGCGGCTGAACGCCCAAACCCAGGAAACCGAGGGACGCCGTCAGGAAGATGGCGTAGGAAAACCGCAGCGCGCCTTCGACGACCAGCGCAGGCAGCACGCCCGGCAGAATTTCGCGAAACAGGATGTAGACTGTCGATTCGCCGCGCAGTTTCGCCGCTTCGATATAGCCTGCGCTGCGGACGTTGAGCGTGGCTGCGCGCACCACCCGCGCCACGATCGGCGTGTAGAGGATGACGATCACGATCACGATGCCGATCGATGACGGGCCGATCGTGCCGAGCATGACCAGCGCCAGCACCAGCGCCGGGATAGAGAGCAGACTGTCGAGCGCGCGGGCGACGATTTCATCGAACCAGCCGCCGATGTAGCCGAGCAGCAAACCCAGGCACGTTCCCAGAAAGACCGCCATGATCGTGGTGATGGTTGGCAGTCCGATCATGTCTCGCGCGCCCCACAACACGCGGCTGAAGACATCCCGCCCCAGCCGATCCGTGCCAAAGAGATGTTCCTGGGAAGGGGGCTGCCGCGCTGCGCCGCGAATAATCGCGTCATAGCGATACGGCGCGATCATCGGCCCCAGCACCGCCATGAGCAGAAAGACAGAGACGATCATCAACCCAAGCAGCGAAAGCGGCCGCCGCACAAGCTGGCGCAGCACATCGCGGCTGGCGGCCAGCCCCCGCCTGAGCGTGCGCGTCAGGGGGTTCCGCGCGCCCCATCCCTCATCAGAGGGACGGGGCGGCGGGGTGGACTGCGCTTGTTCGGGGTGTTGAACCAGCGTCATTTACGAACTGAAGTAGACCGGACGGAAATCTGTGGAGCCGGGGAAGGGAGCCATTTCCAGCCCCATAACGCTGGAGTCTGCCGCGCCCAGCAGCGGCGCGAAATAGGGGATCAGGATAGGCCCCCGCTCACGGAAGATGGCGCTGATCTCCAGGAAGATGGCGCGGCGTATCTCTGGATCGGTGGTCAGGCTGGCTTCGGCAACCAGCGCCTCGACTTCCGGATCAGAGAAGCGGGTTTCGTTGAAATACGTGGCGATCCCGCTCTCGATGTACGCCTCGCGCAGCAGGATCTGCGGCGATGGACGCGCGCCCCAGCCGGTGATGCCCAGCTCGACATCAAAATAGTTGTCGGGATTGCTGATGTCGTAGTAGTAGCCTTCTTCACGGATCTGTACGTCCACTGAGATGCAGCCCGTCTCGCCCCACAACTGCTGGAGCAGGGTGGCCAGATCAGGATACTCGAACGCATTCGGCGCATACAGCGTCAGTTCAAGCGGGCTGCGCCCGGCAGAGTCGAGCAGCTCGCAGGCGCGCGCGGGATCATAGGGCTGATCCTGCGCTTCAGCATCATAGAAGAACTCGAAGACCGGCGCGATCGGATCATTATGCCCGATGATGCCGCGCCCCTGAAGCAGTACGTCATTGAGCAGTTCGCGATCCGTCGCATACTTGAGCGCTTCCATGACACGCGGATCGGACCCGGCAAATCCATCATCCGTGCGCAGGCGAACGACGGCATGCTGGCTCGTCGGGCGAGAGATCACAGTGATGCCATCCACGCCCTCAAGGCGGTCGATCTGGTTGATCGGGGTCTTGTAGATAAAATCGACTTCTCCGCTCAGCAGCGCATCCACCTGGGCGACGGTGTCCTCAATGTAAACATGTTCCATCCGCTCCAGATAAACCGGTCCGCGCCAGTAGTTTTCGTTGCGGGCGAAGACAGCGCGGTCGCCCGGACTGTACGAAACGAGCGTGAAAGGCCCTGTGCCGTTGAAGTTGGCATAGGCAGCGTCTCCCTCACCGAGGACGTTGACCGACTGAGCGCCGTCCTGCACGATCAGCGCCTGCCGCGCTCCTACGCCATACAGGAAGTCTGCGTTGACGGCGCTCAGCGTGAAGACCACTGTGCCTGCATCCGGCGCGCTGACTTCATAGTCGCCGAGCAGGTTGAGCGCTGGCGATCCAACTTCGCGCAGGCGGTTGAAGGTATAAACCACATCTGCTGAGGAAAAACTCGAACCATCATGAAAGCTGACGCCTTCCACAAGGCTGAAGGTGTAGGTCAGTCCGTCGTCGCTGATCGACCAGTCTGAAGCCAGATTGGGCCCGATCGTGGCATCCGGCAGCACCTCGACCAGATAATCGTAGAGTGCGCGATTAAAGGCAGTTTCAGGGTCATTGGTGTGCAGCGCAGGGTCGAGGACGACGGGTGCGTTGACGCCGAGGCGGAACGTGCCGCCGGGTGTCGGTTCCTGTGCTGCTGCGGGCAGAGCGAGGATGAGCAGTGAAAGCAAGAGCGGGATAACGAGGTGGGTGGTGCGATGGACAGTAAAACGTGACATGCGTGCCTCCCCAGGTGGGTGTTTTCTGTGCGATGGGCTGGCGGGAGCGGCGATAACAGCCCCTGACGATCAGCAGGTGACAAACCTTCTCCCCTGACTGTATGTTGTGCTGAAGGGCGGATGTGAACACGCCCTGAAAACACAACGCTAATCAGACGCTTCGAGATCGAGTAATTTTACGCCTGCCTGCACGGATTGACCGACGCCATAATAGATCGCGCGGACTGTTCCGGCTGCTGGAGCCTTGATTCGGTGCTCCATCTTCATCGCTTCCAGGATCAGCAGGACATCCCCCTTGCTGACCTGTTGTCCGATCTCCACCTCAACGCGGATGACCTGTCCCGGCATGGGTGAACGCAGCGAACCGGCGCTTTCCCGGCTGGAACTGACGGCGGGGAGGGGTGTTTTCCAGCGCAGGCGGTGGCTGCCTGAAGGGCTGTGCGCCCACCAGTCATCATGCTCGCCCGCAGCAATCGTCAGATGCTGACGGTGACCGTTGACGGTGATCATCCAGTCGTGCGCGCTCAGGCGGGATGCCCATGCGTGGGCTGGCGTGCCGTCGATGGCGATCTGATAGCTCCCACCGCCCTGAGGCGTATATTCGACGACGTGATCGGTTTCTCCGCAGGTGAAGGTGGCGCGCTGTGGGCGATAGGGGCTGTTGCGCCAGCCGCTGGCAGGGATCAGGTTTTCGCCTGCTGCTGCCTGCGCCTGTGCCAGGGTCACGCCAAGCAGCGCCTGCGGGGTCAGCTCAGCACCGGATTCCAGCAGTTCCGGGTGTCGCTCGATATAGCCGGTATCGATCGCCCCGGCGAGAAATTCGCTCTCCATCAGCGTGCGCCGCAGAAAGCCGACATTATTCGTCAGTCCCAGCAGCACCAGTTTGCCCAGCGCATAATCCAGCCGTGAAATCGCTTCATGCCGCGTGCTGCCGTGCGCGATCACCTTGGCGATCATGGGGTCATAATGCACGCTGATCGTGTCGCCCGTCTGAATGCCGGAATCGACGCGCACCCCTTCCGGCGCGCGCCAGAGAAGGATATCTCCGGTCACTGGCAGGAATCCGTTGGACGGGTCCTCGGCATACACGCGCACTTCAATGGCGTGTCCGTCGAGATAATCCATCGGGTCGGCTGCGCCGTCGAGCAGGTCGTCGATAGACGCGCCTTCTGCGACGCGGATCTGCCAGGCAACCAGGTCAAAGCCGCTGACCATCTCGGTGACGGGATGCTCAACCTGAAGACGGGTATTCATTTCCAGAAAGTAGAAGTTCCGCTCCGCATCGAGGATGAATTCGACCGTTCCCGCGCTGACATAGCCGATCTGCTGACCGATCCGGATGGCGGCATCACACATGCGCTGGCGCAGTTCCGGATCGACGGCGGGCGAGGGCGTCTCCTCGATCACCTTCTGATGCCGCCGCTGAATGCTGCACTCACGTTCACCCAGCGCGACCACGCGCCCGAACTGGTCGCCAAAGATCTGCACCTCGACATGGCGCGGCGTATCGACATATTTTTCCAGCAGCAGCGTCCCATCGCCGAAAGCCTGCTGCGCTTCGCGGCGCGCGCCGCCGATCGCCGCCGGAAGTTCGTCGCGATGCCTCACCTGGCGCATGCCTTTGCCGCCGCCGCCCGCCGCTGCCTTGACCATGATCGGAAAGCCGATCTCATCTGCCGCTGCGATCAGCGCTTCGTCGCTCTGATCGTCGCCGCTGTAGCCGGGGACGAGCGGGATGTCCGTCAGCATCAGTTTGGCCCGGCGTTTGTCGCCCATGGCGTCCATCGCGGCAGGCGTAGGCCCGATCCACGTGAGACCGGCATCGATCACCGCCTGCGCAAACGCGCTGTTCTCCGCCAGAAAGCCAAACCCCGGATGGACGGCGTCCGCGCCGGTGCGCTGTGCCGCTTCCAGCAGGCGTTCGATGTTGAGATAGCTCTGCGCTGCTGGCGCGCCGCCGAGGTAGAACGCTTCATCCGCCATCATGACGTGGAGCGCATGAGCATCGGCATCGCTGTAGACCGCCACACTGAAAATGCCGAGTTCGCGGCAGGTTCGGATGATACGACAGGCGATTTCGCCGCGGTTGGCGATCAGGATTTTGCGGATCATCGCGGCTGCCTCACTCTGCCCACTTCGGTTTGCGCTTGCTCATGAATGCCAGCATCCCTTCCTGACCTTCTTCGCCCTGCCGCATCGCATTGAGCAGGTGCGCCCGGTACAAAAGCGAGTCGTCGAGCGAGGTCGCAAGTGCGGTGTGCATCAATTGTTTGATCGCGCGGATCGACGCCGGGCTGCACAGGCGAATGTCGTTCAGGATGGCATCGACGCATTCATCGAGGATTTCTGCCGGGCAGGTCTCGTGCACCAGACCGTATTCATGCGCCGAAACACCGTCAAAGCGCGCGCCCGTCAGCATCAGGATGCGCGCCCGCGTCAGCCCCAGGCGCTGGATGACATACGGAGCGATGAGGGCAGGCGCTAACCCCAGGCGGGCCTCTGGCATGCCGAACGACGCCGTTGTCGAGCAGATGGCGATATCGGACACGCACACCAGCCCGAAGCCGCCGCCAAGCGCCACGCCCTGAACGCGGGCGATGACCACCTGCGGCGCTTCGTTGACGGCGCGCAGCAGCATATCCAGCCGGCTGACGATCTGATCCTGCTCATCAGCGCTCATGCCCGCGGCAGCCTGCAGATCGCCGATATCGCCGCCGGAGCAGAAGTGTTCGCCTGCGCCGGTGATGACGATCGCGCGGATGTCTTCGCGATCACGCAGCGCGCTGAAGGCGTCGATCAGCTCATCGACCATCTGAAAATTCATCGCGTTGCGCTGTGCCGGGCGGTTGAGCGTGATCTGCGCAAAAGGTGCGGCTATCCGGGTCTCGATCGTTTCGTAGGTCATGGTTCCTCGTCAGTCTGGACGGGTAAAAGTGTAGATTTCGGTGAACAGGCTGCCGGATGGGTTGGCGCACTGGCTTTCGATCTGCCAACCTTCGCGCTTCAACTGCTGCACTGTGGCTTCGAGTTCAGCGGGTGGCAGACCGTCAACTTCCTCATGCGTCTTGTCCGGCAGATGCTTGTAGTCAAACGTCAGTTTCAGCGTGCCTGCGCTGCGATCTGTCACGCCGATCAGCGTCAGGTGGGGTGGTTTCTGTGTCATCTCAGTCTTCCCATTCCATGTAGAGCAGCGCGCCTGCCAGTCCTTTGCCCAGCCCGTCGATGCGCAGCGATCGGGTTGCGCCGCCGTCAAGCGCATCATAAAGCACGAAGTTGAGCGCCTCGATATTGTCCAGCTCGTAGCGGACGACTTCGCCCCTGACCAGATCGCCAAGCTGCGCCTTGACACGATCGGCCGTCAGCTTCTGCCTGATCGCTGTGTAATCGGCGGATGTGCGCGCGATGATGCTGATGTTGGCGATGTTTCCCTTGTCGCCGGTGCGCCCGTAGGCAAGATCGTAAAGTCGTCGTGTAGACATCGGTCAGACCTCGTAACAGGTGATCTGCGGCGTCACCGCGTCCCGGCTGATCAGCGCGGGGAACAGGCCGATGATGTAGCGCGGCTCGCCGCCGACGGTTGTACCGCTCACGCTCATACCTGGCGGGCAGCTCAGCCCGTTGGCCATCACGCGCCGCACCGCCGTCTTGAGCGTTTCCTGATCGGCGGCGGTGAACATCACGCGGACGACAGCTTCGAGCGGGTCTTCAGGCAGCGCTGCCAGTCCACCGAACAGGCTGTTCATCCCCAGATAGCTGTATTCAATGCGCTGGATCGGCAGCCCTGCCCATGACTCGGTGATCATCCCCTTCAATTGCTCGACCTTCCGCCAGACCTGCGGATAGCCGAGCGTGAAGATCAGTTCGCGCATGAAGCCTTCCAGCCGCCCGATGTTGACCTTGAGCGTTTCCGGACGTGGTTTGCCGGTCACGCCGGTCACCCGGACACGGTTCGGACCGTCATCACTCAGGCGCAGCGTGGTG
Source organism: Anaerolineae bacterium CFX9 (assembly GCA_030263515.1). Classification (GTDB taxonomy): domain Bacteria; phylum Chloroflexota; class Anaerolineae; order Aggregatilineales; family Phototrophicaceae; genus Flexifilum. The sequence goes on from SZPD01000040.1 coordinate 11,094, forward strand.
AAATCAGCGATCACATCCGGCGTGATGTAGTTAGCGGGGTCATGGACCTCGTAGAGAAGCTGTTCCTTGACCGTCGCCTGTGAGACGATCCCCGGTGTGTCCGGCGTTTTGGTGACGACAAACGATCCGTCCGGCTCCACGTGCGCGATCGGATAACCGAGATGCGCCAGTTCGCGTGGGTCGATCTGGTCGATCAGCGCCAGGCTGTTGCCGCCGACCACCTGTCCGGTGCATTCGAGCAGATGCCCGCAGACGATGCCTGAAGCCAGTTTGTCCCAGTCATCCCACGCCCAGCCGTAATGCGCGATGATCGGCGCAAGATACAGGCACGGATCGGCGACGCGCCCTGTCACCACGACATCTGCCCCGGCTTGCAGCGCCTCGACGATCGGACGCGCCCCCAGATAGACGTTGGCCGTCACAAACATGCGATTGGTTTCATCAGCCAGCGGCGCGCCCGTCTCGATATGGCGCAGCGCTTCGCCAGCCGACTGAAGTTCATCCAGCCTGCCGAGCACGTCATCGCCCGTGACAGCGGCGATTCTGATGCCACTCAGCCCGGCTTTGGCGGCGGCATCCCGCATCAGCTCCGCGGCTGCCTGCGGGTTCAGCCCGCCGCCATTGGTGATCAGCGGAATCTTGCGCGCGTATGCGGCTGGCATGATCTTCTGCGCGATGATGTTGATATCGAAGGTATAACCGCGCGCTGGGTTTGCCAGCTTGTCCTTCTGAAGGATCGCCAATGTCAGTTCCGAGAGCGCTTCAAAACACACGACATCGACATGCCCGCCCTCGATCATCGGCAGGGCGCGAGTTACGTCGTCGCCATAAAAACCCTGTGCTGAACCGATCCGCAGGGTCATGGCTTAGTCTCGCTTGCGGGACGGCAGCATATCTTCCATCTTGGCGATGATGCCGAGCATCACCTCGTCCGCCCCGCCGCCAATCGAGAGCAGGCGGGCATCACGGTAGTAGCGGCTGATCGGGGTTTCTTCCATGTAGCCCATGCCGCCGAAGAATTGCAGGCAGGTATCGCCGACCTCGCGCGCCAGCCGCCCGGCTTTCAGCTTGCACATCGAGGCGATCCGGATCACCTGCGGCGAGTTCTCATCCTCGTCCATCAGCGCGGCGCAGTAGTAATTGAGCTGACGCAGCGCCTCGATCTCGGTCAGCAGTTCACACAGTTTGAAATGGATCCACTGATTGTGGATCAGCGGCTGGCCGAACGTGCTGCGTTCGCGACAGTACTGAATCGTATCCCGGACGGCTTTCTCCATGCCTGCCGTCGCGCTGATCGCGCCGACGAGCCGCTCGCGCTGGAACTGCTCCATCTGGTAGTAGAAGCCGAAGCCTTCCTCGCCGATGCGGTTGCTCTTTGGTACACGCATATTCTCGAATGTCAGCACGGCCGTGTCGCTGGAATGATTGCCGAGCTTTTCCAGCTTTCGGCTGATGATGAATCCTGGTGTGTTCGTCGGAACCATGATCAGCGACATCCCCTTGTAGCCTGTGCCGGGGGACGTGCGCGCCAGCAGGCACACCCAGTCCGCCTGCGTGCCGTTGGTGATGTACATCTTGCTGCCGTTGATCACGTAATCATCGCCGTCGCTCTCGGCACGGGTGATGATGCCCGCCACGTCCGAGCCTGCGCCCGGCTCGGTGACGGCGATCGCGCCGACCATCTCGCCGCGCAGGGCAGGGGCAAGGAAGCGTTCCTTCAGCTCGTGCGAGCCGTATTTCGCCAGGGCGGGGGTACACATATCGGTATGCACGCTGATACCCATCGGCACGCCTGCCGCATGGCAGCGACCGAGTTCTTCCATCAGGATCACCGTGAACCAGATATCCGCATTCTGCCCGCCGTACTGCTCATCGTAGCTGAGACCGAGAAAGCCCAGATCGCCCATCTTCTTCAGAATTTGTTTTGCGGGCCAGATGGCGGCTTTTTCCCATTCCTCAACGTGCGGGTTCAGCTCTTTTTCGACGAAGTTTCGCACCGACCTGCGGAACATCTCATGTTCTTCAGTAAACGGCTGGTAAGGGCGGATTTGTGATTGGCTGGCATCGAGGACCATATAAATTTTTCCTTGTATGAACGACTAATTTGCGGGTTGAGGATGTCTTCTCCTGCGCGCCGGGGCGGCTGTCAGCGTCTCATGCCGCGCTCCGAAGCGATGCCGACGATCACCAGCAGCACGATTCCGCCGCAGCAGATGATCGCGATCGTCCTGCCGAGTTCGGACGTGAAGAAGCCGTACAGCCCCAGCAGGATCATGCCCACGATGATCACGATGAAGATCGTGCGAGACGTGTTCGATGCGTTGCGAAGGCGATCGAGATTTCTGTTCATTGAGTATCACTTTCCGGAAGATTGCTGATCAGCTTTTCCACTGTGGATTTGAGCAAGGGAAGCTGCACCTGTACCGTGTTCCAGACAATATCCAGATTGACCTGGTCGTACATATGAATCAGCAGATTGCGGAAGTCCGCGATAGCACGCCACGGGGTTTCCGGGGCAAGGTCTTTCGTCTGTTCGTTCAGCCGGTTTCTCGCAATTTCCCCAATCAGTTCCAGATTTCTGATCACTGCATCCTGAACCAGTGTTGAGGGGAAGAACTCATGTTCACCAGCGGCGGTGTAGTTCTGTATTCGCTCTATGAAAGACAATATTTCACGCAGGTATCGTATCTGATGGCTCACAGTCTGACTGCATCCTTCTCGATTTGCGTTTTCAGAGATTCTGGGAGGGACATACTGCTGACGATATCTACATTGCGCTCCAGGATGCTCTCAAGTTCGTGTTTCAATTGAGCCAGCTCTACCAGTGTGATACCGGGTTCAAAGTCAATCAGAAGATCAACATCACTGTCCTGTTGGGCATCACCACGTGCAACCGAGCCGAATACGTAAACCTGGCGTGCCCGATGTCTTCGTGCTGCAGCCAGAATTTCTGCTCGTTTCAGGTCGAGCAGATCGATTTTGCCTGGATTTCGAAGATCTCTGCTCACAGCCTCACATCCTGAAATTTCCGTAGCGCGGTGCGCCTTCGCTCACCCAGTCGCGGTTGTAGCACATGCTCAGCCCGACGGTGAGCGCCATCCGTGTATCACGCGGGTCGATCAATCCGTCGTCCCAGAGGCGCGCCGTGGCAAAATACGGATCGCTTTCCTCTGTGAACTTCTGGATCGTCATCGCCTTCATCACGTTAATCGTATCATGATCCGGTTCCTGACCACGCTTGCGCGCCGCTTCCTCGGTGATGATCGCCAGCACCCCCGCTGCCTGTTCTGCGCCCATGACCGAGATGCGGCTCGTCGGCCAGGCGAACAGCAGCCGTGGATCATAAGCGCGGCCGCACATGGCGTAATTGCCCGCGCCGTAAGATCCGCCGATCAGCACCGTGAACTGTGGCACACTGCTGTTGGCGACAGCGTTGATCATCTTCGAACCGTTCTTGACGATCCCTTCCTGCTCGGCTTTGCTGCCGACCATGAAACCGGTGATATTTTGCAGATAGAGCAGCGGCGTGCGGCTGTGGTTGCAGAGCTGGATGAACTGCGCCGCCTTGTTGCTCGACTCGCTGAAAAGGACGCCGTTGTTTGCCAGAATGCCGATCGGGAAGCCGTTGATGTGCGCATGCCCGCAGACGAGAGTGTCACCGTAATCCGGCTTGAACTCCATGAAGCGCGAGCCGTCCACGATGCGTGCGAGGATCTCGCGCATATCCAGCGGCTTGCGGATGGTGTCGATCGGCACGATGCCCAGCAGTTCATCTGCGTCGTAGCAGGGAGGTTCTGGCGTGCGCAGATCGGCGCGGACCGTTTTCTGCCAGTTCAGCCGTGCCACGATATTTCGCCCGATCCGGATGGCGTCGGCATCATTTTCGGCGATGTAATCCGCCAACCCGGATACGCGGGCGTGCATGTCTGCGCCGCCGAGCGTTTCCTCGTCAACCTCCTCACCCGTTGCCATCTTGACCAGCGGGGGGCCGCCGAGAAAGACCATCGCCTGATTACGCACCAGAACAGTATAGTCGCTCAGACCGGGAACATATGCGCCGCCTGCGGTGCTGTTACCGAATACCAGCGAAATCTGCGGAATCCCCGCCGCGCTCATCCGCGCCTGGTTGGCGAAGCTGCGCCCGCCGGCTACGAAGATGTCTGCCTGATGCGGCAGATTTGCGCCGCCGCTCTCGACCAGATAAATGCATGGCAGGCGGTTGACCGCCGCGATCTCCTGACAGCGCAGCGCTTTCTGCATCGTTATCGGGTAGGTGGTTCCGCCCTTGATCGTCGCTTCGTTGCACAAAATCATGCACTCGACACCGCTGACGCGCCCGATGCCGTTGACCGCGCCTGCGCCCGGTGTTTCGTCGTTGTACATGCCATAGGCGGCGAGCGGTGCAATTTCAAGAAATGGCGAGCCGGGATCGAGCAGCAGTTCGATGCGTTCACGCGGCAGCAGTTTGCCTGCGTCAAGATGCTTTCTGACGGCGCGTTCACTGCCCCCGGCGCGCACTTTTTCCAGCCGCTCCCTGAGCTGGTTGACCAGCGCAAGATTGTGCGCGTAATTCTGCTGAAATTCCTCGCTCTGCGGGTTGATCTGGCTTTCAATAATCTGTGTCATAAAATCCCGGCTGAAACAATCAGTTAATCGAATCTCTATTTGATTGGTAAAAGCATAACGTTCTGAAGGCGGGGCGTCAACCAGACTCATTCGTGCGTCACTGCCGGCTGAAGTTTCCCCGTTTCGTTCGTTTCCCTATACAACTTTTCTCTTACAGGCGTATAATTATCCATGTAGGTACTTCAAATCAGGGTGAGTCAAGTTTCGTCTCATCAGAAGACGCATTCTGCGAATCTCCCCAATCGGCGCAGGCCGTTCCCCTCGTTCGCAGAATGGTAATCGCACGGTCAAAACCATCACATCAGGGCACATATCTGTCGATCGATAATGGTTTTAACCTGTAAGACACTCTCGTGGGGGGAGTTAAAGTCTCATGGCTTTCAGTGTTCGGCGCGCGCTGCTTGGCAAGCCCTTGCAGACCAGAGATCTGCCGCATCAGGCGGTCAGCAAGAAAGTTGGACTGGCAGTTTTTGCCAGTGATGCCCTCTCATCCACAGCCTATGCCACGCAGGAAATCCTGATCATTCTGTCGTATGCCGCTGCTGGCGGCGCGGCGATGTGGGTCACCAATGGCCAGATTCTTGGACTGTCCATTCCCATCGCGATCGCGATCGCTGTCCTGCTGGTCATCGTCACGATCAGTTATCGCCAGACGATCTACGCCTATCCGAACGGCGGCGGCGCTTACATCGTTGCGCGGGATAATCTCGGCGAAGTTCCTGCGCAGGTGGCTGGCGCTGCGCTGCTGACCGATTACATCCTCACCGTTGCTGTTTCGATCAGCTCAGGCGTTGCTCAGATCGTCTCGGCTTTTCCGGGCTTATTTCATTACCGCGTTCACCTGGCGGTAGGCGTCATCGTCTTCATGACGATTGTCAACCTGCGCGGGGTGAAGGAATCAGGCCGGTTGTTTGCCGTGCCGACGTATTTCTTCCTCGGCACGATGTTTCTGACTCTGGGCGTGGGGCTGTTCCGCGAGCTGACCGGGACCCTGCCCACCATCGACATGATCACCCTGGGCGAGATCGAGCCGGTGCATCATATCGCTCAACCACTGGGGCTGTTTCTGATCCTGCGCGCATTTTCATCAGGCTGTACGGCGCTGACAGGTATCGAAGCCATCTCCAACGGCATTACGGCGTTCAAGCAGCCCCGCAGCAAAAACGCGGCTCAGACGCTGGTCGTGATGAGCACTATTCTGATCACGCTGTTTCTGGGGATCACGCTGCTCGCCAATCACATTCATGCCATTCCGAGCGAGGTAGAAACCGTCATCTCGCAGTTGGGGCGGGCTATCTATGGGAACGACTCGCTGATGTACTATCTGGTGCTGGCGGCGACAGCGCTCATCCTGCTGATGGCAGCCAATACCAGCTATGCAGATTTTCCGCGGCTTGCGGCGCTGCATGCATCTGACGGCTTTCTGCCGCGGCAGCTCACCTTCCGGGGTGGACGCCTGGTCTTTTCCTGGGGAATCGTGGTTCTGGGCGGGTTTGCCATCATGCTGGTCGTCCTGTTTAACGCCAGTACGACCGCTCTCATTCCACTGTACGCGATTGGTGTCTTCCTCAGCTTCACCATTTCCCAGACGGGGATGATCGTGCATCTGCGCAAGATCGGTCATTTGAAACCGGGCGAAGTCCACAGGACGGCGGATACCACGCTCGAATATGATCCGCGCTGGCGCGTCAAGCAGATCATCAGCCTGGTGGGCGCGATCTGTACGTTCGTGGTCATGATCGTGTTTGCGGTGACCAAGTTCCGCGATGGCGCGTGGTTCATCATCCTCCTCGTGCCCATTCTGGTGCTGATCTTCTTCCGCATTCATCGCCATTACCGCGAAGTTGCCCATGCGCTGAGCCTCAAGAACTGCGCCCCTGTCGATGCCGTTCCGCGCCCTGTGCAGACGTTGATCCTGGTGGACGATGTCCACGCCGAAACTGTCCAGTTGGTCAACTTCGCGAAAGCGATCGCCCACCCATGGAAGGCGGTGCATATCGCGCTGAATCCGGACAAGGAGGCGCTCGTTCAGGAAAAGTGGGAGAAACGTATCGGCGAAGGAGAACTGGTGATCCTGCCGTCCCCTTACCGCCTGCTGGCAGAACCGCTTCGTGAGTATATTCTGAAGCTGCGTGAAGAAGAACCGGA
>SZPD01000472.1 GCA_030263515.1 Anaerolineae bacterium CFX9
CGTCCTGAAGCGCCAGCGTCACGCGCTGCGTGCCCGCTCTGGGGGCGCTGGCTTCGATGGTGATGCTGCTGCCCTCTGCCGCCCGCACCAGCCATTCCACCGGCTTGCGCGTGGTGTTCCACGGGCGCATCCACGGCGACCAGGTTGCCTTGCGTTCGTCACGCCCGGCGAGATGGCCGAGATCCTGTGCCGGCTGCCCCATCAGCAGTTCCGCGCCGTCTGTATGGATCCGGGCGATCACGCTGCCGGCTGTGTTGTGTTCCAGCGCGCGCTGTAGCGTATACGTCGGCAGATAGCCGTGATTGGCGATCACGGCGCTGATTTTGTACAGATTCTCGCCCAGCGCCTGCGCCTGCGGCTGCTCGATCCGCAGCAGCGGCGCGCTCGCCGCGTGACGAAGCGTGAACAGGCAGTTGGTGTGCATGGTCTCGTGCAGGAAATTGCGCGCCTTTTCCGTCGCTGCGAACGATGCCGGCGGCGGATTGCGGAAGGTGTACATATGTGTCCAGCCGCCGATTTCCACCATGCCAAGCTGAGGGTGTTCAAACGGCGTCCAGTTGACGAACCCTCTGCCACCGAGATGCTCATCGTTGTACTTCAGCAGCCGGATCTCATCATCGGTCGAGCGCGCCCGCACCTGATACTTTGCCGGGTCTGCCACACCTGCGGCAAGTTCGGGATTCCACAGTTCGGTCGAAAACGTCAGGATGCCCATCTCGTCATACGACCACTGCATGACCGAGCCGACGCGCGGGTTGGCCGGGTCGCTGGTGAATTCCTCAAACACTGAGATGACCGGGTAGCCTGTCAGCGCCGTGCCGACGCCGCCGATCGTCTTGTATACCGCCAGATCAAACGGCGGGATGACGTTATCCGGCGCTACCAGCGAAGGGCGCAGGATCATCCCGGCGTGGGTATGATAGCACTGCATGCCGGCGATATTGGGATGATCGAGCAGGAAGCGCATCAGCGCTCGTGTTTCAGGCTCAGAGAGCGCCGATTCGCCAGCGCCATACTCACGAAATTCGGGTCGCCAGCCAGCGGGGAAATTGCGGTTCAGGTTGCCATCACGCGGGCGCTCGATCTCGATCGTCACGCCGTCCCAGTCGCCCCTGATCACGCCTTCACGATACAGCCGGTAGTAGGGACCGTCGTTGATTTCGCCCGGCTCGCGCTGGATCATCAGGCGCGGATCATCCTTTGACACTTTCCATTCGCCGGCCGGATCCTGAAGGCGCATCTGGACGATCAGACCGTCGCCGTTGATATCTTCCTGACACAGACCGCGCGTTTGCTCTTCGCCGGGCAGATAGCGTCCGTTGCCGCACCAGTGATGCCCGGTCGTCAGGCTGATCTCGGCTCCGTCCGGGTTCAGACGCGGCAGAATGTAGAAGGTGGTATTTTCCAGCAGCCAGGTGACCTCGGCGTCCTCACCGTATTTCGTCAGCAGATACCAGATCGTGTAGAGCGCTGTGTGCGATGTGGCGACTTCTTCTGCGTGGATGTGCGCGTCGATGTACATCGCGGGCTTCTCGCTCGCTGCGCCGGTCGTGCTGTCGGTGATGGTCATGTACCAGATCTCGCGCCCCCGATGACTTTGACCGATGGATTCCAGCGTCGCCAGGTGCGGGAACGCCCCCGCCAGCCCGCGCAGGTGGCGCGTCAGATCGTCATAGAGGAAGTATTCGCTGAAATCGAGCGCGTAGGAGGTCATCGGGTATGCTCCGGTCGTACAAACGAACCCCAACCGGGCTGACCGACGATCTCACCATCGACGAAAACTGTACGGCCGCCCACGATCGTACGCGCAATCTTGCCCCGGAAAGATTTGCCGTCATACAGCCAGTCGCACTCGCGTGCTCTGGTGAACAGGGCTTCCTTGCGGATCGTGGTCGTTTCACGCGGGTCATACAGCACGATGTCTGCATCGGCTCCCTCACGCAGGACGCCTTTACGGGGATAAATGCCGAATCGTTTGGCTCCGTTTGCACTGACGAGGGAGACCGCTTTTTCAATGGACAATCTGCCGTTCAGCGCAGCATCCATCACGCCGAGCACAAGCTGTTCCACACCGGGAGCGCCGGGCGGCGTGCGCCAGATGTCGCTGCGGGTGCGTTCCTTCTCCGCTGCTGTGAACGGCGAATGATCGGTCGTGACGGCGATCAGGCTGCCATCCAGCAAGCCTTCCCAGAGCGCCGCCTGATCCGATGCCTGACGCAGCGGCGGATTGATCTTGCCGTAGGGGCCGACACGCGCCAGATCATCCTCAGTGAAGAACAGGTAATGCGGACAGGTTTCGCCAGTCACCTGTGAACCGCTTTTCTGCCAGCGCCGGATCGTGTTCAGCGCCGCCTCGCACGAGACATGCGCGATGTGGATCTTCGCGCCGATCCCATCATTGACAGACAGGATTTCGGCGATGGCGAGCGCCTCGACGTG
>SZPD01000041.1 GCA_030263515.1 Anaerolineae bacterium CFX9
ACCCCGTAGGCATCCGAGAAGTTCATATCCTTGTGATCGGACAGGGTTTCCACGCGATCGATACCTTCAGCCGCGCACCAGCGTGCCTGCGCGTAAGGCAGATCGGCGCTGATGGTCAGCACGACCACATCGCTGCTGAGGGCGCTGGCTTCCTCATTAAAACGGCGGGTCTGCGCGGCGCAGACACGGGTATCAAGCGACGGAACCACGCTGAAAATACGGACTTTCCCGGCATAGTCTGCCAGCGTTCGACCAGACCAGTTGTTGGCGGTCAGGCGAAAATCCGGCGCTTCAGCTCCCGGCGTGAGCTTGGAACCACGCACCGAAAATTCTCGCTGACCAATCTTCATGCCCTCGCGTTCTGACATATACTGCCTCTTAATCCTCTATCCTCACAATAAGCCACAGTCAATGGTATCACGCGAAACTGCCGTGCCGCCACACCCCATCGACCATCGTCCCCAGCACTTTGACCAGCCGAATATCATGGGGAGCGATGGCAAAAAGATCCTGATCGAGCACCGTGCAATCTGCCAGGTAACCGGGCGCAAGGCGGCCTAGCTGGCGCTCCATGCCCGCCGCATAAGCGCACCCGATCGTATAGGCATGAATCGCCTGCGCCACCGAGAGGCGCGCAGCAGGGTTCCAGCCTTCTTCACCGGGGCTGCCATCCATGCGGCGGCGCGTCACCGCGGCATGAATACCCCTGATCGGATCAATGTCGTCATAAGGGCAGTCTGAGCCGAAAGCAACCGTCACCCCGCGATCAAGCTGCAAGCGCGGGTTATAGGAAAACGGCGCGCGTTCACCCCAGTAGCGATCAGCCATCGGATAATCGCTGGTGGCATGGATCGGCTGCATGGATGCGATCAGGCTCAGTTCAGCCAGGCGATCGACATCGTCAGGGTGAATGAGCTGAACATGCTCGATCCGGTGACGACGCGACTCCGGCGGCTCGCCGCGAGAGGCTTCTTCCCGTCGAACGGCCGCATACACATCAAGAACATCATGCACGGCGCGGTCACCAATGGCGTGGATCGTCGAGGGCAGACCGGCAGCGCTTGCCCGGCTGGCATGATGCGCCATCACTTCCTTGTCAGTCACCACGATCCCGTAGTTATCAGGCTCGGTATCATATGGCGCGATCATGGCGGCGGTGCGCGCGCCCATCGCGCCATCAGCGAACATTTTCAGTCCACCGATGCGGAGCCACGCATCGCCGAATCCCCACCGCAGGCCGAACTCGATGGCTGCATCAAGATACTGATCGTAAAAATTCTTGACGACTCTGAGGCTAAGCACACCCTCTGCATGCAGCGTTTGCAGCGCAGAGAAACAATCCTGATAGTCGAAATCATGAAAGCCCGTCAGCCCTACTGCATGTGCGTGTGCCTGTGCGCGCTGCATCCGGCTGACCAACTGGGCAGCATTCAGTTTGGGGATACGCTCATTGACCAGATCCATCGCCGGCCACTCAAGCAGGATGCCGGTCGGCTCGCTGGTCTCATCGCGGAGCAGTTGGCCGCCTTCCGGATCCGGTGTGGCGGCGCTGATGCCGCACAGCCGCAGCGCCGCAGAATTCGCCCATCCCGCATGCCCGCTTCGCGCTTCGAGATAAACCGGATGATTCGAGCTGACGGAATCCAGCTCAGCAGCCGTCGGAAAGCGCCGATCTTCCCACAGATCCTGCGCCCATCCATACCCCTGGATCCATTCGCCCGGCGCTGCGATCCGCACACGCTCAGCAACCCGGCGCAGGGCTTCCGTTTTCGACGGCACATCGAACAGGTTGACCCGATCGAGGCTGAGGGTGGTTTTCTGCCAGTGCAGATGCGCATCCGTCAGACCGGGGATGACGAACGCGCCGTTGAGGTTGTCTCTGATAGTCGAGGCGGAAGCCAGCGCGAGAATCTGCTCGTCACTGCCAGAAGCCACTATCCGGCCATGCAGCAGCGCCAGCGCCGTCACCCGTGGCACAGCCGGGTCCTGCGTATAAATGCTGCCGTTAAACAGAATCCGATCGGGCGCGATCACAAGCCGTGAATTTCCCTGGCTTCAGCGAGTGCCTGCTGAACTTCGCTCGGCAGCGGCGTTCCTTCCAGCCAGCTCCGCGTAACACAGATCGCGCCGAGCCGGGCGGCAACATGAATCGCCGCCTGAAAGTCATAATTGAGCACGGGCAGGCTGGCAAGCAGCGAGGCAGCAAACACATCCCCTGCCCCGGTCGGGTTGACCAGTTCCACCTGCGGCGTCGTATACGTGTGTGGCACACCATTTCTGTAGTACGTGCCGCCTTTTTCCGCCCGCGTCACCAGCAGGTGAGTCACCGTCTGCGCAAACTGCTGCTCGATATCAGGGGCTTCGAGGATGTCTTCTTCACTGAAGACGACGATATCGATCGATCGAAGCGCATCCTCATCAAACCAGCGGCGGAACCTGACAAAGCCGTCTGCCCCCCACTGGCGCATCCATCCCTGGAGAGTCAGCAGTACGGTGGCATTGGGAAACAGGTGCGCAATTTTGGGATCGCCCTCTCCGGCGATCGGCGCGAGATGAACCAGCCGTGCCGCCTGCCATTCCTGCGGGATATCCTCAACGCCGATTTCCGCCGCAAATCCCCGAACGTACTGTTTGCGCCCATCGGCATCGTAGATATTCTCGAACGTCGTGGTCTCGGCTGCCGGCTTGAAAACAATGTCGTGGGCATAAGGCCTGAGCTGCTCAAGCAGTGGTTCGCCCGCCTGTGCGCTGGTCACCATCGCTGTGCGCAGTCCGAAGGCGTGGGCGGTGCGGAGCGCATATGAAACAGTGCCGCCCGGTATTCGCCCGGACGGCATCAGATCAGCAGTAAAGTGTCCTATCAGCAGATAGTCTGGAATCGTCATCAGTCTGCTATGCCTCAGGCTGGCGCGGGACGATCGTCACCTTGCGCGCGACGCCTTCCCCAACGCTCTTGGTCACAACATCCGGGCGTTCCCGCAGCGCCAGATGGATGATCCGGCGCTCATGAGGCGGCATCGGCTCCAACGATACCGTTCCCCCGCTGGAGACCGCCTGATCTGCCATGCGGTGCGCCATCGTGTGGAGTCCGCGGGCGCGCTTGGCCTTGAAGCCCGTCACATCGACAATGATCTCGGAGCGCTTCTGAAGCTCACGGCTGGTCACAAGACGGGTGATGTACTGAAGCGAAGCCAGCGTATCGCCCCGCCGTCCGATCAGCCGGTTGAGATCAGATGAACCGATCACATCGAGAATCCAGGGCGAGTCACCGGTCTGATCATCCGGCTTTGCCTTGCGCACGACAATTTTCGCGCGGATAGACATCCGCTCCAGCAGTTCATTGAGAACCACCCGCCCGATCTGGGCTTCCTCATCGAGTTCCGCTTCAGGAACTTCGAACGACTCGTAGAGGAGCGCGACGTTGGAATTCTCATCTTCCTCAACGCCGACATCCATGTAAGCGGGGGTGTCATTCTGTTCACTGCGCCGGGAGTCGCGTCGCGGCTGCTGGTCGCGTCGGCGCTCACGCGGCGGGCGTTCCTGGCTGCGCTGGCGGCGGGCAGGCGGCTCAGCAGGCTCGCTGACCGGGAACACGATCGGCGTGTCTTCCGCAACCGGCGCGGAGATCGGCGTCTGCGATGAAAAATCTGTCGGTGTCATCGGGGTCAGGCGCTTGAGGCGGACGCGCGCCATCCGCGGCGCCATCCCGGAGCCGCCCTGGCTGCCCTCCTCCAGCACTTCCACGATCACATCAAACGGCCGGGCATCCAACTGTCTGAGACCTTCCGCAATCGCCTCTTCGACCGTGCTGCCGGTGGTCTCGATTACATTTTCCGGGTTCATCCTTGTCCCCCACTACCATTGGAGACGGATAGTGTTCCCACATCCGTTAAAGTAAGCAGTCTCGAAAATCTCACTTCGCCTTGGTCGATTTTGCTGTCTTGCTGCTGGGGGCTGCCTTGCCCTGAATGACCGTCGTGCGCCCGGAATGACCGGCGGCTGCGCGGCGGCCACCCCCAAAGATGTTCCCCCAGTGCGCCTTGCCCATCAGGGCATACTGCGCAATGCCGACCACGTTCGAAACGATGAAGTAGATCGAAATGCCGACCGAGAACGACAGCGCAAAAAATGCGTACATGACCGGCATGATCGTGCCCATGCTCTGCGTCATCGCCTGCGCCTGATTCGGCTTGCCGTCATCTGTTGGCTGTGGAGGCGGCACGGTAACCTTGAACTGAACCCACGTCGTGATGAAAACCAGCGCGACCAGCACCACACTGATGATGACGATCACCCCGCCAGCAGCGAAGTCGGGCGGCTGGGTCAGGTTCATACCCAGCCACATATTGTTCAGCGGGATCACGTTGTCCAGCCCCGGTATAAGCAGACGCCCGGACAGATCGAGAAGCTGCGTCGGAGAAGCAGCCAGCGCATGGATGATCGCCTGATACAGCCCGATGAAGATCGGGAACTGGATCAGCAACGGCAGGCAGCCCCCCAGCGGATTGACGCCATACTCACGGTACAGACGCATCTGCTCCTGGGCAATTTTCTCGCGGTCGCCCTTGTACTTTTCCTGAAGCTTTTTCAGCTCCGGCTGAAGTTCTGTCATCGCCGCAGAAGAACGCATCTGCTGGCGCGTCAGAGGATAAGTCAGCAGGCGGATCAGGATGGTGAAAACGACGATGGAAAGCACCATGTCGTTGAAGATTGAGTACAGGAACGTCAGCAGTGTGACGAATGGGTTGACGATGATATCCATAAGCGGGAACCTAGCTCCTCATCCGCACAATCTAACGTCCATAGCTCCAGCGGGCAATGCCATCGTTCAGCGTATAGGCGACGAGCATCTGATCGTGCGCCATCGTGCTGACGAGCACCAGCGGCTCAGGAATACGCAGAGACTCGCCGGGTTCAAGCAGGATCAGATCCGCCAGCACTTCGCCGCGCACCTCACGCTTGAGAATTTCCTCTCCCGAAGCGGCATCCAGCCAGTAGACAAAATGATCGCGCGAGCCGACGATGAGTCGGTCGCCGGCAACCAGCGGCGTTGCACGGATGGCGCGGGTTGCCACCTGCCGCGGCTCCCAGACGGGGCGGAATCCGTCGCTGTCCACACGGAGCGCGTAAACGTACCCACTGGCATCGGCCGCATACAGCACGCCATCGACGATACTGGGGGAATCCCAGATCCAGTCCGTCGTCACGAACTCATTGAGGATGCGTCCGTCCGGGCTGATCTGGAAAATCTTGCGGGCAAAACTGCCCACATAGAGCGCCCCCTGATGCAGGACCGGCGTCGAAGTCACCGCGCCGCCCAGATCGAGCGTCCAGAGCAGTTCGCCTGTATCGGCATTGAGCGCATACAGATTGTGGTCAAGGGAGGTCACATACAGCACGCCATCCACCAGCAGCGGACGCGCCCAGACTCCCCGGCTGGTCTCGAAAATCCAGATACGCTCCCATGAACCCGTTGAGCGGCGGCTGTAGGCTTCCAGGTTGCCTTCGCTGATCGGCACGTACATTCGGTTGCCGTCTACCAGCGGCATATCCACCACATGACCATCGATCAGCCGGGTGGAGAGACGAGTTCCCGTCGCCAGCCGCACTTCGCTGATCTGACCCTGATAGGCAGTGGCGATCAGGGTTTGCGAATCGTAGACGATGGGGGCAACGTAAAAATTCAGGTGTGTGTTATCCACAGAGCGAATTTCCCACGGCGGGATGACGCCCTGTTCATTTGCCGCGACGGTCGGCTCTGGCGCAGGCGTTCCTGCTTCAGGCGTTAGCTCAGCCTCAGCCTGAGCAGCAGGTTCAGCAGTCGCTTCAGGCGCGGCGCTGGCTGCTTCTGAAGCCACTGCCACCGTCAGCGCACGGGACTCATTCTGATTGACTACTGCGCCATTCAGCGGATCGATCATGACTACGCGATCGCCGAAAGCCAGCATGATCTTGGCCGGGCTGCCAATCATCGCTACCTGTCCCCAGGAAGCATCCGGCAAGCCGCCCACGCAGCCGGCAGTCATCAACGCCAGAAACACCAACGCGCCAAGCGTTCCTCGGCGCAGTGCAGCTTTCATCTTCAAACGATTACTCCTCGATCACGGGACAGGATCGTAGCCCCCCGGATGAAAGGGATGGCAGCGCCCGATACGCCGAATGCCCATCCACCCCCCTTTCATCACGCCATATTTCTGGATTGCCTGATACATGTAGACTGAACAGGTCGGCTCAAAGCGGCAAGCGGACGGAAGCAGTGGCGAAATGAAGCGTTTGTAGAAACGCAGTGAGGCAAGCGCCAGACTTTTCATTGAGAGTCCTCAGTTATCAGACCTGCCTGACGAAACATCTGCTGAACTGTACGAAAAATGTCTTCGTAACGTTTCCCGACCAGATCCCTGCGCGCGACCACGACCACATCAAAACCGGCTTCCATACTTGAATGCAGGGCGCGGACGACTTCCTGAAGCAGTCGCCGCACCCGATTACGTGCAGCAGCAGAACCAACCTGCCTGCTGACGACAAAACCGTATCGATTGTGTCCGAGTGGGTTTGGCGAAATGCTCAGCAGGAGGGTTTTATGGGGAAGTGTGGTGCCTTCATGCCGAAGACGCTGAAAGTCCTCTCTGCGCCGAAGACGATAGCGACGTTTCAGTGCCACGTCTGCGCGCTCCTGTGCTTCCCCGCTGATGCTGGTTTAGTGCGATTTCCAGTTGATCTTCTTCACATGTCCGGATTTAACCGTCAGCACATGACGACCCCGAAGGCGACGGCGCTTGAGCACCAGACGACCCTTGGCGGTAGACATGCGGCTGCGGAAACCGTGCACGCGCGCACGGCGGCGAATCTTGGGCTGATAGGTACGTTTTGTCGACATCCGTTTGTCCTAGTCACACACGCTGATTTTCACAGGCGGTAAGTATAATGGAGCGCTATGGCATGGTCAACCCAACGCTTGACCGCGCTTGCAGTCGTGAGTTAGCATCAGGTATAATCATCGTTTAGAATCAAAGCAGGAGGCGCAGCACGTTGATCCCCCCCCATCACTGGGCAGAAAACTTCACAGTGAGTGACGAAGATATCGAATACCTGCTCGGTTTACTGCTTGAAAACGAAACGCCCCTGACTGCACCCCAACTCGCGCAAGCCCTGATCGAACACCGCCTTCAGACGGAAGCGAATGCGCTCAGCGATCGATATAAGGACGTACTGATCTACAACCCGTCCCACGCTTACGCCGTCGGGCAGCGCGTCCTGTTCCCGGCATTTGATTTTGCCGTGGCGACTGTGGCCGGGATCCGTGAAGGTTCTGACGGCGCGCAGTCCTTCAAGGTCGTTCAGGTCGCCTTTGAGGATGCGCCGGATGTGCAGCGTGAATTTGCGGCGGAATATCCCCTGCCCCATCGCCTGAGCGAAACCAACGGTGACGCAGCGCAGGCGCTTCCCGGCGCAGAACCGCTCACAGCCGAAGACATCCTTGAACAAGCCGGAGACCGCATCACGGCGGCGCTTGAGGAGCGGTTGCAGCAGGAACCGGATCTCGTCTCTCTGGCAGGCTCGTGGTTCCCAAGCAGCCTGATGCTCGATGTCAATCTCGGACATCTGAACCTTGCTGAAGCCATCCTTGACCTGTCAGAAACCGGCCCCATGACCACTGAAGACATCATCACCGCGATCGGCGGCATTGCCGATGCGCCCATGCCGCTTCAGGTATTCTCCCTGAACCATGCGCTCAATCAGGATGCGCGTTTTGATGAAGTCGGACCGGTCAACACAGTGCTTTGGACGCTCAAACGGCTGGAACCCGAAGATGTGCTGGAAACGCCGGCTGTACTCAGATACAGCGACATCCCCTACGACTCATCACTGCTGACTTCCGAAATGCAGGCGCTTGAGGCGGAAATCGATGACGAGTGGTCAGACATCCCTGAACCCGATCAACTGCCCGCTTCTGTCCGGATTACGCTGATCTATCCTCACCGCCGCGTTGGGACGCTTCCGCTGACAGCCGCGATGCGGCGTATCTTCCCGACCGCGCGAAAGACGCCCCGCATCTACGTGACACTGGTGGATGGACAGGATGGTGAGGAATATCCGGGCTGGGTTGTCCGTGCCGGCCGCTATGTATCCGGGCTGAACAAGCTCTATCGCAAACACAGACTGCCGATCGGCGCTACTGTCAGCGCCCGCCCGCATCAGGAACCCGGCAAGATCGTGATCGACTTCAACGCACATAACCCGCGCAAGGAATATGTGCGCCTGATCGTCCCGCGCGATGGGCAGATCAGCTTTGATGACCAGAAGCGCGCGATCGGCGCGGCGTATGATGACCTGATGATCCTGGGCGCAGACGATCTCGCAGCGGTAGATGCCCTTCACAGCTCTCAGCCCACCGGCATTCGCAAACCGCTGCATAACGTGATCAAGATGATCGTCGCAGAACTGAGCCGGCAGTCCTCGCAGGGCACTGTCCACGCGAAAACGATCTACAGCGCAGTCAACGTCATTCGGCGCTGCCCGCCGGGGCCGATCTTCGCGGCGCTGATCTCCAGCCCGGACTTTGATTACCTGGGCAGCCATTACTGGCGTCTCAGCTCAGAATGAGCCGGCGCTGACCTGATGGCAGACGCACAGTGGATCTCGGAGTAACCAATATGCAAACAGCCCGCGCCAAACCCAGTGCGCTCGTCAAGCCGACGCTGGAAACCCGCTTTCACATTGACTATGGCTGGTGGGAAAAGAATACAGAAGAACATCTGCGCACCTACCTGCTCAGCCATCTTCCCATCGAGCAGCGGGAACGCCTGGCTCAGGCGGCTGACGATGAAGTGATCGATTATGTCGATCCCGAAACCGGCGAAGTCTCGCGGCTGGACGCGCTCCAGGTCGCGCTCCAGCAGGCAGCCAGAGACCCCAATTACATCAACCCGCATATTGCCATGGTCGATGCTATCTTCAGGACACTGCTGGCAAATGGAAACCGCCCGCTGACACCTGTTGAACTTGCAGAGGCGATCGGGCAGGATGCCGGCAAAATCCTGCGCACGCTGAGCGGCGGTCGCGTCTTCAAGGGGATCCGCCCGACCAGCGGCGATTAAGAGCACTGAAGGAGCAAGTCACAGGTTATGGGACGTGTGATCAACCCGGAGAGCGCCGGCAAGCTGCGCAATCAGCATATGCGAACCGTCGCCGAGCTGATTCGCCTGCTCGGTCAGAAACCCAGTATCGATGCCGATGCGCGAGATATGGTAGCCAAGATCATCTTCTGCCTGCGCGAAATTGACTCAGGCATTGAAGCATCCGCCGAAGCATGGGAAAAACGCGACTACTACATGAAGGCGGAAGAGCTGCGCCAGCGCTGGTCGTGGGCTGGCAGAGTCGCCGATGAGCTTCAGGCAGTCGTCTTCTCCGAGCAGTGGGACCGCCTGCCCCAGTACCTTGTGAAAATTTTCCCGCATGTGAGCGACATCAGGATCACGAAGTTCATGCGCAAGGAAGAAGACTGGCGCGGTGAGCATATGCGCCTGATGCTGGAAAAGCCGCCGTCCGCCTGAAAACTCAGGCTATCTGAACCGCTCGGCAATCCACGGCTGAAGCCGCGCATAGTTCGGGATCGCCGCGCCTGAAGCCGAAGCAGCGATATAGTCCCTGTCGATCACCAGCGTATCAAACTGACCCCGCGATGCCAGAATCAACGGCGCATAGGCCAGCGCATCGAGCGCATTGACGTTGGTATCTGCCGCTGTGAGCAGCGCCTGAACCACCGATCCCCATGTCAGCGGATTGATGAGCCGGCTTGCAAACGCCATGACGACCTGCTGCTGGCGGCTGGCACGGCGATAATCATCATCGGCATGGCGCGTGCGGGCATAGATCAGCGCGCGCTGACCATCCATGACCTGCACGCCAGCCTCAAAGCGCACTTCCATGGTGCGGTTGTCTTCCGTGGGATAGGCATAATCGACAAGCGGCCGCTCAACGTCAATCGTCACCCCGCCAACCGCATCGATCATGCGGGCGAACCCGTCAAAGTTCAGCCGCACATAACGATCGACCTCAATGCCAAAACTTCGCTCGATGGCCGCGCTGAGAAGCTGCCCACCCGTGCCAGCGGCGTCCATCTCGCCAAGCATATTGACTGTATTGATCCGCTGCAAACCGTAATTGGGCACATCGATGAACAGATCCCGCGGGATGGACAGCGTGCTCACCCGCAGGCGCGAGGGATCGAGACTGAGCAGCATGACACTGTCTGAACGCGCCAGCCACCCTTCGCCGGGGCGTGAGTCAAGCCCCATCACCAGCACTGTCAGCGGCGGGGGTGGCAAAACCAGATACGTCACCGCCAGACTGCCACAGACGAACAGCGGACACAACACGATGAAAAGCATGAACCATGGCCAAAGAATGCGCCGGGGGCGCGGACGTACGCGGCTAACCAAAGACGATCCCCAAATCACGCGCGGTGCGAACCATCTCACCGTTGATATCAACAGATTTAAGCTGAATGGCGGCTTCCATGGGTACGGCAACGATACTGGTTGCCTGAAGGGCAACCATCTTCCCCCACTGCTCCTCGGCAACCAGATGCACAGCGGCAGCGCCGAAGCGGGTTGCCAGCCAGCGATCGCGCGGCGTCGGCTGACCGCCGCGCTGCAAATGTCCCAGAACGGTCACGCGCACTTCAGCATCATCACACTCCGCCAGCAGATTGCCGACCAGATTGCCGATCCCGCCAAGCCGTCCGGGGCTGAGCAGAGAGCCGGGTGTTTTGAACAACTGCGTGCCATCTTTCGGGGCAGCGCCTTCTGCGACCACGATCAGACTGTAGCGGCGTCCGCTGGCTCGCAGTGCGGCAATACGATCACACACAACCTGAATATCAAACGGAATTTCGGGGATGAGGATGGCGTCTGCGCCGCCCGCAACCCCTGCCACGAGCGCAATCCAGCCGGCATTACGGCCCATCACCTCAAGCACCATGATGCGATGATGACTCTCCGCCGTAGTCTGGAGCTTATCAAGCGCTTCAGTCGCCGTCAGGATCGCCGTGTCAAAACCGAAGGTGACATCTGTTTCTGCAAGATCATTGTCGATCGTCTTGGGAACGCCGACGATTCTTGCGCCCAGAGACACCAGCCTCTGCGCGATCGCCATCGTCCCATCTCCGCCAGCCACGATCAGCGCATCGATTCCATGCTCGCGCAGACGCTCAATGCCTCGCTCAGAGACATCCACATAATCTACAGTTCCATCCGCCCGATCAACCACGCGCACAAATGGATTGCCTCGGTTGACTGCGCCGAGAATCGTCCCACCGCGCGGCAGCAGATCGCGCACCCGATCGACGGTCAGCGGAATGAGCGGCGCTCCATCAAGCAGCCCGTCAAACCCCTCGCGAATGCCGACGACTTCCCATCCATACTGATTCGTCGCTGTCAGCACCACAGCGCGGATAACTGCGTTCAAACCGGGGGCATCACCGCCCCCCGTGAGAATTCCGATACGTCTGGTCACCTGTGACCTTTCAGGCTTGTCACTGTCGCTCATTATACTGGAGAGCCGCGCCGTGTCAGCAGTCAACTGTGACGGCAAGCTGTGCTACAATCTCCTTCGCACTCTGGAGGAACAACGATGGCGCCCAAAAGAAGCAGCAGAGCCAGCCAACCCCGTGGTAAGAGCAGACGCGAAGCGCAGGTCGAGCGCGTCACCTGGGCAGCGCTGGTGCTGGTCTTTGCCCTGACGCAGCTTGCTCCGGCCGCCTTCCCCCCGCTCAGTATCCCCCTGTCGGGAGCAGTCATCCTGCTCGGTTCGGGAGTTTATCAGTCGGTCAGAGGATGGCGCGTCAGCCTGGTCACGTGGCTGGCAGGCATCGCAATGGCTGCCTTTGCATTTTACAACCTTACGGTCGATGCATCGGCTGATTTCCTCGGTGAGGCGCTGATCGCC
Organism: Anaerolineae bacterium CFX9; assembly: GCA_030263515.1. Classification (GTDB taxonomy): domain Bacteria; phylum Chloroflexota; class Anaerolineae; order Aggregatilineales; family Phototrophicaceae; genus Flexifilum. The sequence goes on from SZPD01000041.1 coordinate 11,950, forward strand.
TTTGCGCTTGTCATCCTGTGGGGCGTCGTCCGAGGCGAAACATAACGCACAATCCTTCCAAAACGCGCATCCCTCACGTATTGACAATTTCACTGAAATAAGCTATTCAATTTGCACAATCATTTTGTGCAGATTGTCTGAATTACAAGGTCGTTATCATGGTTGAACCCGCGCAGCGCGTCACTGTTGAAGATGTACGAAAGCTGGCACTGCCCCTGGGAACGCGAGTTGTGGCGGGCGACGGTCTGCTCAACCGCGTCGTGAACTGGGCAACGGTGATCTATCCCGAAGATGCGGGAACCAACAAGGCATTTCAGGAAGGGGAAATGCTCCTTGTCGCTTCGCATGAGGATGAAACAGCGACGAACACCAATGATATTGACGTAGTGCGCTGGGCTTCTGATCGCAAGGCCTGCGCTGTCGTGCTGACCGAAAACCCATCCCCCACCGCCATCGCCGAAGCCAATGCCTACGGCGTGCCCATCCTGGCCCTGCCCAACGGCAGCCGAATTCGGCTGGTGGAAAAGCAGATCGTCAGCCTGCTGGTCGATCACAAGGGGCAGATCGAGCGGCGCGGAACCCAGATTTATCGCCAGCTTACACAGATCTCCTCACGCAATGAAGGGATGCAGGAACTGGTCAACGCAATGGCGCGCCTGACGAACAAGGCGATCGTCATCCAGGACAAGCGCCTCGGCGTCCTCTACAGCTCGGTGCAGCCCCAGTTCGTCGCCTATTGGGACGATGTGGAAAATTTCCTGCGCAAGCTCGACAATCTGCCCGTAGATTTGCAGGATCGCCATCGCGTCAGCGAGGTTGAAAACCCAGTGCTGATGCAGTCTCTGCCCACACCCGGACTGGCGCGGCTGGTCTCGCCGATCATCACCAAGGATATCGGGCGCGGCTATCTGAGCATCGTCGGGCGAGATACAGAACTGGATGACATCGATATGCTGGTCGCTGAACATGGCGCGGCCGCCTGCGCACTCGAAATGGCGAAAGCCAAAGCGATCAGCGATACCGAAAAACGACTGCGTGGATCGTTCCTCGACCGGCTGCTGATCGGCGATGTCAGCGCGCAGGAAGCGGTGCGGCAGGGCGAACGCTTCGATCACGACATGCAGGAAACTCACGTCGCCATCGTGCTTTCGTGGCAGGGCGACAAAGCGCCTTCCCTGCGCCGCCTGGAGACCATCGTCAACAGCGTCGTCCAGTCCCAACACGTCCCGGCGCTCGTCTGGCAGCGCGAGCGCGAGTCGGAAGTCCTCGTGTTTCTGGCGACCGATGAAAAAGACCCGATCAATAACAGTCTTCGGCTGGCAAAACAGTTCACCGCCGAGATCAACCGCCAGTTCCCCAGCGCCAGAGTCGCGATCGGGATCGGGCAGGCAGCACGAGAGATCAGCTCATGGCGCAACAGCTATCGGGATGCCGTTCAGGCACTCGATCTGGCCGCGCGTCTGCAAACCGATACACCGCTGTATATCGGCGATCTCGGCGTCTATCAGTTGATCCTCAGCCTTTCTGACCGCGAAAAGCTGATCGACTTCTACAGCCGCACCCTCGGTCCCCTGCTGGATTACGATATGCGACAGCACGCCGACCTGATCAAGACGCTGGAAGCCTTTTTCGCGTGTCACGGTAATCTGAGCCAGACGGCGGAAATGCTGATCGTCCACCGCAATACCCTGCTCTACCGCATGAACCGTATCAATGAGATCGCCCAGATCGATCTTGAACGACCTGAAATTCGCCTTGCGCTCCACCTAGCGCTGACGATTCGCCGGCTGCTTGCGCTCAATTAGAGCGCGGCAGCCTGCTTGTTGTGCAGATTATCCTAACTCACCCTCAATAATCTGTTACATCCTGTCTGTAGAACGCGATCCTCTCGACTGATAAATTGTATACAAGGAACAAACGCCGTTTTTTGTCGTTTGTTACCAACCTGCTACCGATCTCACACGCAGCAGATGCGAATGTCACACGAGGGGCGCAATGTCACCAACAGACTGTAATCATGAAAATCCCCCGCTCATGCGCGATTTCGCGCAGCGTCACCCCGAACTCCACCGCGAAGATACCCGCGAACGCGATGCCTGTGCCTTGATCTGCGCAGTCCGCAAGGGTGGACAGGCAACACACGGCAACGTCAAACGCACTATTGAAGCCCTTGCCCGTATGGGACACCGCACCGGCATCATCGATGGCGAAGGCGACGGCGTCGGCATTATGACCGATATCCCACGTCAGTTGTGGGCAAAAACGCTGGCGCTGAAAGGCATGCGTTCGTCGCTGGCAACCGACGCCAATTTCTGGGTGGCGCACCTGATGATTCCGGCATCGATGCGCCGCGAGTCCGAGTCGATGATCGAAGCGATCTGCAACGACATCGTCAACACGGGCGGCTTGCAGGTGCTGATCGAGCAGCGCGGCAAGACGGATCGCCGTGTTCTGGGGCGCAGTGCCGAGATCAACGAGCCTGATTTCTGGCAGATTGCCGGGGTAAATGGTCAGGTTCCAACGGAGAAGCTGGAAGCGACGCTGTTCGAGCTTCAGTCGCGCCTGGAGACGCAGTACGGCGTGCATTTCCCGTCATTTTCATCGCGCAGTGTGACGTACAAAGTTCAGGGGACGGTTGAAATTCTGCGCCGGTACTATCCCGAACTGCGCGATCCCGAATACGCATCCACAGTGACGCTGGGGCATGCGCGATACAGCACCAATACCAACCCGATCTTTGAGCGCGTGCAGCCGTTCAACGTGATCGGGCATAACGGGGAGTTCAACACGATCTCGCGCTTCCGCCTGGAAGCTGAAATGCTCGGCATTTCGCTCAACCCGGATAATTCGGACTCGCAGGATGTTGATCGCGTGATCGATGCGCTCTGTATGCAGTACGGGCTGGATCTGATCGAGGCGATGGAATATATCTTCCCGCCTTTCAGCCACGATCTCATCGAAGATGCTGCCGATATCCATGACGCCTATGCCGATATCCGGCGCGCGTTCGGCCCGTTTGCGCAGGGACCCGCCGCAGTTGCCGCGCGCATGGGAGATCAGTGTGTCTTCAGCGTGGATGCGCTGGGGCTTCGCCCGCTGTGGTTCGGCGAGACCGAGAAGGAATACTTTGCATCGTCCGAGCGCGGCGTCTATCCGCTGGATAACATGAGCGCCGAACCGAAGCCGCTGGCTCCGGGCGAAAAGATCGCGCTGATCATCCGTCCCGGACGTTCGATCGAAGTCCTCGACTACCCGGCAATCCAGCGCCATATCCTCAACCGCAGGCGCGAGCGTGGTCTGCTCGGCGAAGGGGCTTCCTATTCCCTGTGGACCACGACCAGCACCGCAGAGATCGAAGCGGCTCGCCTGCGCCCCACCAACGGCAGCGGAGGTCATGGCGGCATCGCTGTCCCTGCGTCGGCGGGGGTTCAGGCTGCGCCCGCGCCGGCGGCGGTCAAGACCGCGGTCGCCGCAGCGCCGTGGCAGGTGAAATCAACGCCTGTCAATACAACTGTTATGGCTGCGCTCGGCTGGGAACGATATCACACCACAGTCGTTGAAGCGCTTGCCGAAACCAATAAGGAACTGATCGGTTCACTGGGATGGGATGGCCCCGTCGCCGCGCTGAGCAAGACGCGCGTCAATGTGGCAGATCATTTCAAGGAAACCGTCGCTGTTGTCACCAACCCAGCGATCGATCGCGAGCGCGAACTGGCACAGTTTTCCACGACGATGTACCTCGGCGCGCGCCCGAATGTCAGCGGATCGCACCGCCCCGAAGACATCCTGACGATCCAGACGCCGCTGCTTCTCGGCGGGCATGTCGACCTCGGAACGGAAGAGGATCTGCGCACCGTTGCTGACAAGCACGGAACACGGCTGATCGAGGATGTCATCGCCTACTTCGGCGATCGGGCGGTGATCCTGCCCATGACAGGCACGCTCGGCTCCAGTATGCAGGATGCGCTGGAACGGCTTCAGAACCGCGCCATTCACGCCACGCTTGAGGGCGCTCGCCTGATCGTGCTCGATGACAGCGAAGCGCTTGATGGGCAGCAGTTCTGGATCGATCCGCTGCTGGCGGTCGCTGCCGTTGACCGGGCACTGCGCCAGCATGAGCGCGTCCCCAACCTGCGGCGTCAGGTCGGTCTGGTGCTGCGTTCCGGCGCTATCCGCGATCTGCATGATGTTGTCCTGAGCCTGGGGTTGGGAGCCAATGCGCTGGTTCCCTATGCATTGTATGCCGTTGGCCTAGGGATTGCGCCGCGCCCGCCTCGAACACCGCTGACCAGTGAAGACACCTTCACCCGCCTGAGCAACACCGTCGGCGCGCTGACCAATGGCATCCAGAAGGTGACTTCCACCATCGGCTGCCACGAACTGCGCGGCTATGGGCAGTCGTTCAGTTCGATCGGGCTGGCGAGCGATGTGGCGGCGGTCTTCGGCACACCGAATTATCTCGGCTCGGAACTGATCGGGAAGACGTGGGAACGCCTGCAGGCAGAAGCAGAAACCCGCGCCGCAGAACTGCGCGGTGAAGTGTCCAATAAACTGGACAACCCGGATCGCCTGTATCCCAAGATGTGGAAGAAGGTTGAAGATATCGCGCTCGGCGAGCTGGGGCTGGACGAATATACCGAGGCGATGCTCCAGCTTGAAAGTGAGATGCCGGTGGCCCCGCGCCACATTCTGGGGCTGAAGACCACAGACAGCGATATTGATCCGGCGATAGTCGATACCACCATCGGCGGGCATGCCCTTCCCGTGCTGATCGGCGCAATGTCCTTCGGGTCACAGGGCGAACTGGCATACAAGGCTTATGGCGAAGCGGCTTACCGCCTCAATATCCTGTGCGTCAACGGTGAGGGCGGCGAACTGCCGGATGTCATGGGCAGATACCCACGTCATCGCGGCAACCAAATCGCGTCGGCACGCTTTGGCGTCAATATCGAGTTCCTGAATTCGTGCTCGGTGCTGGAGATCAAGATCGGGCAGGGAGCCAAACCCGGTGAAGGGGGTCAGCTTCCCGGCTACAAGGTGACCGAACAGGTTGCGCTTGCGCGCAGCACACAGCCAGGTGTTGACCTGATCTCGCCAAGCAACAACCATGATCTGTATTCGATCGAAGATCTTGCGCAGTTGATCGACGAACTGAAGACGGCGAATCCGAAGGCGCGGGTTTCAGTCAAAATTCCGGTCGTTCCCGGCGTGGGCATCATTGCCGTGGGGGTCGCCAAAGCGGGCGCAGATATCATCAATATCACCGGCTATGAAGGCGGTACAGGCGCAGCACGAGCGCACTCGCTGCGTCACGTCGGTTTGCCTGCCGAGATCGGGGTCTGGCTGGCACACATGGCGCTGACCGAGAGTGGTCTGCGTGATGACGTGGAGTTGTGGGCAGACGGCGGCATGAAGAGCGGGCGCGATGTCCTGAAGATGCTCTGCCTCGGAGCCAACCGGGTCGGTTTCGGTAATCCGGTAGTCCCGGTCATTGAAGGGTGTAGGGGGCTCATTACCAGGGGAACTTAGGGCGGATGTTCTTTCAACCAGTTCCAAACTCTGCTTAACCTCCGGGGGCAGTTCCACCGGGGGCACATCAAAAAACGATAGTTGCATTTTTTAAGTTCCTTTCTATTTCTTAATCGGGCGGTACTTCGGCCAGGCGCCGTTCCAACAAGCCGGGTCTTGGACCGCCAGGCCATTGTTTTGTAGGCGCTGTTGCGCCTTTCTCATATCGCCGCCAAAGTAGCGGTCGGCCAGGCTATGCAGACCTAAATGGCCTAGGTAGC
>SZPD01000473.1 GCA_030263515.1 Anaerolineae bacterium CFX9
CCGAAACGTGATCTTTTCTTCTTCGTTGAGGTGAAACGTCCTTTTTGCCATGTTCATGATTCTACATCATCTCAACTGGCTTTCACTCCTCAATTAGAAGCCAGCATGTGCTGACCTTCAGCCTAGTAGTTAACCCGAATCCGCAGCTTGTGGCGATGATTCCACATGAACAGCGCGAGCAGTTCGTCCGTGAACTGACCGAACGCACAGTGGATGGTTTCTTTGAGGCGCGTGGGCTGGATACCGGCTGCGAGTATTCCTACGTTCTGCATCACCGCGAGAGCGATATTCCACAGGCACCGGGAATGCACAATCCCCATACGCATGTGGTGCTGCCGGGCACAGTCTGGAGCGAGGAACATGGCGAACGCATCAATCTGTATTTCTCGCAGAGCAAAAAGGTGGATCACATCGAGATGCTGCATGATGTGACTGAGCTGCATATGGCTGACATGCTGGATCGTTATGTTGGGCTGGACTGGGAACAGCGTTACGATGCGCTCGAAGCGCTGCGTGAGGAACAGAAGCATATCGCCCAAGCTGAACCACACGGCTATCACATCAGTGAGGATGGGCTTCAAATTCCGTTCTGGGGTGGTGTGCGCCAGGTGGATGAGGAGCACTGCGCCGTTGGCTACTACATGCCGTTTGCGGATGAGGATGGCGAAGTCCGCATTCAGTTTCGCCCGGTCGCGGTGGGGCTGGATCGGCAATATGCCGAGCGAATGAGCGCCGTCGTTGCGGAGCGGCTGCACCAGTATCCCGACGATCACTTGAGGCTCTATCAGGAGACGATCCGCATCCTGCTGGAAGAGGAACACGAGGACATCGAGCCGCCGACAACGGGGCACTCATTCGACATTGACCTGTAAACGGAAACGGGGTGTTCTGCTGTCGCTAAACACAAGCACACCCCGCATCCCCTTGCGAAAGTGACGATAGTATGACACAGAACACACCCGTCAGCAAGACGGACGAAAGCATAAAAAATCGTCGGGCATTTCTGCGCAGCCTCTACGGTTCTGCACCGGATGACCTGTATCTTGAACTGCGCTGCATCCATCCCGAAACGGGTGAGGTGCGGACACTGTGGGGAAGGATGGGCGATAAGCGGGGGCTTGGGGCGGTGCTGAAGCAGGCAGACAAGCTCAACGGCGAGGGGTACGGTCTGTACTTCGCGCCCTGTCTGCGTAAGGAGAAGAAGGGCAATGCCGACTCCGCCACCTGGGTTCCGGCACTGTGGATCGACATCGACAGCACCAATCCGCGTGACCTGGAGCAACTGAAAGCCTTCGACCCTGCACCATCGTTTATCGTTTCCAGCGGAGGCGGCTGGCACGCTTACTGGCTGCTGGATGTGCCTTTTGTGCTGGAAGCTGATGCCGATAAGCAGAAGATCGCCGCCATCCTGCGCGGCTTATTTACAGCATTGAATGGTGATTCGGGCTATGTGAAATCGGTCGCGTCTGTAATGCGCTTGCCGGATTCAGTCAATACCAAGCCAGAGCGCGGGGGTGTGGTGGTGGCGATCATCCAGAGCGATCCGGAGCGGCGATATGCCCTGAGCGACTTCGCCTGGCTGGAAAGTAATGCCCATGAGGAACGCATCGGGGATATGCGCGTGGTGACGCTGAATGGAAACGGCCATCATCCACTGCCGCCGCGAACAGAGCAGTATCTCGCCAGTGGCGCGCACAACGGCAGCCGCAACGCCGAACTGTTCGCCGCCGCCTGCCAGATGCGGGACGCTGGCTACAGCCAGAGCGATGCTGAGCGTGAACTCATCGCTCGGTACGTTGCCAATGGGGATGGTACGGAAAATCCCACGTCACGCGAGAAAGAAGCCAGAGCCACCATCGCCAGCGCTTACAAACAGTCACCCCGTGAACCGATCGCCGCACCGCGTCAGCAGGCACGGGAGAAAGTCGCGCAGCTTGTGGGCAATTATGCCCCGGATCAGCGACGGGAACGTCCGACGGCGGAGCAGATCGCGGAGGCGGTGCAGGCGTGCGCGCATCTGAACGCGGTGGAATGGGCTGAGGAACGCCAGCGCCTGAAATCCATCTGTGGCGATGGTCTGCGGCTGGTCGATCTGGATCGGGTTTACCGCGAAGCACGCCGCAGCCTGGAACGGCAGAGTCTGCCGAGTGAAGATCGCTACCTGATCGCCGATGGCTGCATCCTTTACGAGAAGGTCACTGAACGTGGCGTGAACCGCCAGCGGGTTGCTGACTGGACGGCGCAGGTAGCCGAACGCACGTCGCGCATCGATGATGACGGGCAGGTGGAGCACCTGGTCAGGTTGGAACTCAGCCGGGAGGGGAAAACACAACCGCTCATCGTGCCGAGTGAGCTTTTTGGTGATGCCAACGCGCTTCAGCGCCACATTGCCCGGCAGGCAGGCGAACGCTTCACTGC
>SZPD01000042.1 GCA_030263515.1 Anaerolineae bacterium CFX9
GCAGGCTCCAGAACCTGAGGATGAAGATCTGCCTGACCTGGCAAGCGCTTTCTCGCAGGTGGACGAAGCAGCCGAAGAACTGCCCGCTGACGATTTCTTTGCAGCCTTCTCACAGGAACCCACGCCAGAAGAAGCCGAACCTGCCGACGACTTTTTCGCCGCGTTCGATCAGCAGGCAGATACAGCGGATGACGACTGGCTGACGAAGCTCGATATCGGCGATGACACGGGGATGCTCACGCAGGGGGATGACGCCCCTGCCTCACGAGGCACAGATCATCTGCGCGTCACGCCGCTCTCACAGACGCTTTTCACCGACGAATTCACAGAACCGGGACAGGCAGAATCGGCGGCGGGCAAACCCCGGCTCTCACACTCGATCGAGGATATCGACAGCTACCTGGCATCCCTGAGTTCGGACGAAACACCGGAAGTCGATCCTGAAACAGCGCGGATGTTCTCGCTCACGAGCCAGGACGTTGATCTCGACAGCTTTCTGGACAGCATGGCGGATGAGCCGGACAAGGCGCGTTCTTCCGTCCGTCCGTTCACTGAAGATGACAGCACGTTGACCGCAGCGCCAGACTGGCTGAATGAGCTTCAGGGCAGCGTCAGCGTGAGCGAAGTTTCCGCCAGCGCGCAGGTACGCCAGCGCCGAGACCGTCCCGAAGGTGAACTGGATAACCGGCTGAAGAAACTGCGCCAGCGCGGCGAGGAAATCCCGACCGGCGAAGAACCTGTCAAGGGGAAGAAAACCACACAGGACGCCCTCCAGGAGGTTCTGCCTGGTATCAGCGGCGACACGCTGGCTCCTGCGGCGATCAGCGCGGGGAGACCGACCGCCTTCGTCGGCGGGCTGGCGCTCACGCCGGATCAGCTCGCCCGCGCCGATATGCTCAAGACGCTGGTGGCAGCGATCAACGAAACCCGCCGCGCCGCGGGAACATCCGCTGAAGAAGAACTGGTGGAAGGCAGCCTGTCTGCCATCGAACTGACCTACGATCAGCCGTGGATGCAGGAATTAAGCTCGGATGAAAGCACGATCCTGCTGCCCACGCGCGATCCCTCTGCGCCTGCTGCCCGCCCAGCCACAACAGCCGCACAAGCGAAAGCGCGCAAGCCGCGCGCCCGTGCCCGAACGCGCCCTCGTCTGCGCATCGATCGTTTCCTGATCGCGGTTGTGCTGGCGATTGCGGTGTGCGCGCCGTTCCTGCTGCCCAATCTGCGAGTCGGCGACACCCCGCCGAACGCGTTCGCCGCGGGCAGCCCGGCTGCGATCGCCTTCGATCGGATCGAGACTCTGCCCCCCGGATCGCTGGTGCTGGTGGCGGTGGAGTATGGCGCGGCATCCGCAGCGGAAATGGACAGCCTGGCGGATGCGCTGCTGCGTCATCTGCTGCTGCGCGGAGCCTACCCTGTCGTGGTCGGCGGGGATGCCATCGGCCTGCTGCATGTGGAAACGCTGCTGCGCGATCTGAACGCGGATACGGCGTTCCTGGCACGGCTCAACGTCGATCGGCTGGAGCGCAATCAGGATTACTTCGTGACGCGCTATCTGGTCGGCGAAGCGATCGGGGTGCGGGCACTGGTCGGCGATAACGGGCGCTACCTGATCAATGATATCCGCGGGCAGGCGACCAATCTGGCGCTGCGATCGATCGGGGATTTTCAACTGATCCTCGTCATGGCAGACCGGGCAGACAGCGCGCGCTCGTATGCCGAGCAGATCGCGCCGGTCGCGGCGGCAGATGTGATCGCCGCCGTGAGCTATGGCGCTGCGCCGCTGGTTGAGCCGTATCTCAACGCCGCCGAATTCAGCGGCGCGCCCGCCGGGCTGGTCGGAGCGGTGATCGGCTTCAGCGATGCCTACACGTACAACACCCTGATCGGCAATACCGGCAGCAGCTTCGGCGCGGCAGCCGTCAGCGGCGTGGATCGCGGCGATCGCCCTGCGCCGATCCTGGCGACTCTGACTCCCACGCCGACGGCGACCTTCACGCCGACATTTACACCGAGCATGACGTTCACGCCGTCGCGCACGCCAACGGCGACCGCAACCCCTACCCCGATGCCGATCGCAGCGAATAACAGCGGGCAGGCGATCAACGTTCGCGAAGGCCCCAGTACGAACGCGCGTATCCTGACGCAGCTTGCGCCGGGCGATCGGGTTGAAGTGATGGGCGTGAGCGAAAACGGCGATTGGATCCTGGTGCAGCTTCAGAACGCAGAGCGCACTGTCGGTTTCGTCTCTGCCCCGCTGATCACGATCCTTGAGCCTGCGGACGACGGCGCTTTCGTCGTGCCGGGACGGCTCGGCAAGCAGATCGGGAATATCCGCCAGGGGGATGGCGATGAAGCCCCGCCCACCCGCACGCCGACGCGGACGCGCACCACCAGCGCAGCCAGCACCCCTCTCCCTGTGGGCACAGAAGTACTCACAGAAGCCGCGGGCGACGCGACGGCGGAAGCCAGCGCTTCGCCGACGCGCACAGCATCGAATACGCGCACACCAACGCTGACGCCCTCGCCGACTTTTACGCCAGAGCCAACAGCGATCATCGAGATTCCGGCATCGGGCATTCTGACAACCCAATATCGCGAGCAGCGATGGACGGCGATGACGCTGGGTATCCTCGTCAGCATCGTCATTATCGGCGGCGGCGCTGTCTATCATGTGATGCGCGCCTTCCTTCGCAGACGGAGATAGTGTGACGTGAGTGTCGATCAAATCGGGCTGTGGGCAGGCTTCATTCTGACTTTGATGGTCTTCAGCTATCTGCTGGGTGATAACTTCCTCTACCGGCTGGCGGTCTATATCTTCGTCGGCCTGTCGGCAGGCTTTCTGCTGATGGTGACGGTCTCGAACATCATCCTGCCGTGGTCACGCCTGACCGTACTCTCCGGCGATCGCGATCAGCTCATCATCGGAAGCGTGCCGTTCGTGTTCGCCATCCTGCTGCTGCTCAAGACGACCAGCCGCCTGAACCGCTTCGGCAATCTGGCGCTGGCGATCCTGATCGGGATCGGGACTGCCGTGGCGCTGGTCGGCGCGGTGATGGGGACGCTCATCCCGCTGGTAGCAGGCACAGCGCAATCGGTCACAGTGGATCCGCTCAACGGCTTTCTGGTCGTTTTCGGCGTGGTCTGCACCCTGATTTACTTTCAGTATCTGGCACGCCGTTCGCCGGGGTTACAGGCGGGCATCAACCAGCGTGGGCTGATCGGGCGGACGTTCGGGACGATCGGTCAGGGTGTGATCGTGGTCACACTCGGCGCGCTCTACGGGGGCGCTATCCTGACCGGGCTGACAATCCTCACCGAGCGCGTCGCCTTTCTCTTTGCGCGGATCTCCGGGGGTTAGGCGATGACGGAACGCGCCAATTCAATTCTCGCGGTCGATTTTGGCAACGTCAACACCCGCGCCGTGCTGATCGATCTGGTGGAAGGTGTTTATACGCTCGTCACCAACGCCAGCGAGCCGACAACGGCGGGCTTCCCTTCGGGCGATGTCGGCGTGGGGCTGCTGCGTCTGCTGCGCCAGTTGAGCGAGAAAACCGGACGCATGCTCGCTACAGTGGATGGGCGCGTGATCCAGCCGGAACAGCCGGATCGCTCCGGTGTCGATACGTTCGTGACCACCGCCAGCATCGGACGCCCCCTGCGCACAGTGCTGGTCGGGCTGGTTCCGGAGATGAGCATTGCCAGCGGCATGCGCGCCGCGGCGGGAACTTATGTCAATATCGTGGACACGATCTCGCTGGCGGATACGCGCTCTCCCAATGATCAGCTCAACGCGCTGATCCTTGCCCGCCCAGACCTGATCTTCATGGTCGGCGGAACGGAAAAAGGCGCACGCACCCCGATGCTGGAGCTGATCGCCACCGTGCGGCTGGCGCTCCGGCTCATGCCCCGTGGGCTGAAACCGATGCTGCTCTACGCGGGCAACAGCGCCCTTGAAGATGAAATCCAGTCGCTGTTCGGACCGCAGGCTCATCTCATGCTGGCGCAGAATGTGCGTCCATCGCTCGAAGATGAGGCGCTGGAGAGCGCGCAGCTTCAGCTTGCGCTGGCGTTTGACTCGTTTGCAGAAGCGCGCGGCGTCGGTTTCGACCTGGTAGGTTCGATGAGCGCCGTCGGCATCCTGCCGAATGCGCAGAGCTACAACCTGATCGCCGACTATCTGGGCAAAGCATCGCCGGGCAAAAACTTCATGATCGCCGATGTAGGCAGCGCCGTCAGCACCATGTCGGCGCATGTCAGCGGCAGTACGGCAACGACCATCCGCACCGACATCGGCATCGGTCACAGCGCCCGCGCCACGCTCGAACAGGTTGGAACGAATGCCGTGCGGCACTGGCTGCCGTTCAGCGCCACGGACAACGAAATTCTGGCCTACGCGCTCAACAAAACGCTGCGCCCCGCCAGTATCCCTGAGGGACTGCGGGCGCTGTATCTCGAACATGCGCTGCTGCGGGCCGCGCTCCGGCATCTGCTGATGATCTCGCGCCCGGCATGGACGCCGACGCAGGCGCTCGACGATCTGCGCGAACCCCTGCCGGCGTTTTCACGGATTATCGCGGCGGGCGCTGGCATCACGCAGACGGGCAGACCAGGCATGTCTGCCATGCTGCTGCTGGACGCGCTGGAGCCAGTCGGCGTGACGCAGCTTGAGATCGACCCGAACGCGCTGATCTCCGCGCTCGGAGCGCTGGCGCGCGTCAATTCGGAAGCCGTCGTCCAGCTTCTGGATGCCAGCGGGCTGGAATCGCTCGGCACGTGTATCAGCCTGAGCGGGCAGCCGCGCGGCAGCCGCACAGCAGCCCGCGTCCAGATTCGCCTGCCCGATGGCACGCGCGAGAAATATACCATTCCCGGCGGCAGCCTGTGGGTGTATCCGCTTGGGCTGGGGGTTCATGCCGAAATCCGCGTCAGCGCCGGGCGCGGCATGCACATCGACGGCAGGCGCAGCCTCCGCCTGTCGGTGGAAGGCGGAACGGCAGGCGTGATCATCGATGCGCGGGGCAGACCTCTGCCCCTGTCAGAAAATCTGAAGACGCGCGCCGAGCAGATATCGGGCTGGTATGCGCAAGCCACCGGCGATCTGGTGCGCGAGATCGACAGTGAATGGCTGCTGAACGAGGCGATCGAAGAGTCGCTGACGGGTCAGCGCACGCCGGAACCGTATGTGCGCGAAGTGCCACAGGAACCACGGCGTCGCCGCCGTCGAGACGAGGCGGACGCGCCAAAACGTGAGCGGCGCGGGCGCGGCAGCGCGAAACCCGCAGAAGAAGTGCCTGCAGAGAGACCACAGTCAGGGGATGATCTCGATGACCTCAGAACTCTATTTCCCTGAGCAGCGCCACATGCTGCCGCTCACGCTGATCCGGCGAGAGCGCCTGCTGCCGGAAGATGTCGATGCGCGGCTGGAAACGACCAAAGGGGCGCGCGTGACGATCACGGACGTGGTGGCGCGCGGCGCAAAACCAGCGCCTTACGTGCTTGTGGATGGCGCGGCGTTCTTCAAACTGCACAACCCCGACGATCTGGACTCGTTGATGCAGGTCAGCCGAGGAGACCTGATCGACCGCGGTCAGGTGATTGCCAGACGGCGGCGGCGAAAGCTGGTATCGGCCATCCTGGGCAAGGTGATCGAGGTGGCGGCGGGCAAGATCATCCTTCAGGAGGAGAGCGAAAACGTCGAGCTGGAAGCGGGTATGAACGGCACTGTGGTCGATACGCGGCGCGGGCGCGGCGTAGTCATCGAAACCTATGGAGCCGTCATGCAGGGCGTATGGGGAAACGGGCAGCGGGCGATCGGCACGCTGCGGATCGAACCGACCAACGGCATTGAAGCGATCTTTGGCGATCAGCTCGATTTTGAGTATCACAACGGCATCGTGGTGACGCGCCGGCCGATCCGCCCCACCACGCTGCAAGTGATGATCGATCAGGGATTGAGCGGAATTATTGCGCCGTCCGCAGAACCCGATATGATTGATGACATTCTTAATGCGCCGGGCGCGATCCTGCTGACAGAAGGATTTGGCAGTCAGCGGATGAGCCAGCCCGTCTTCCAGTTTCTTGACGATATGGACGGGCGGCAGGCGCTTCTGGACGCCACCATGCCGAGCGCGCTGGATGCTCATCGTCCTGAGGTCATCATCACAGTGCCGCTGGGCGGCGGTGACCGGCCCGGAGCGCCGCTGGTGAATATTAGTTTGCAGATCGGCTCGGCGGTTCGGCTCACGCGGGGCAAGCACGCTGGCTCAGCGGCGCAGGTCATTGACTTGCCAAAAACGCCAGTTGTGATGGACAATGGGTTGCGTGTGCCGTGCGCGCGAGTGCAGTTGGTTACTGGTGAACAAGTCAACGTGCCACTGACCAATCTGGAGGTCAGTGGGCGGTAAACGACCGGCACGTGCAGACCGGCCGCCGTATCGCCACCGCACACCACCGCATTAAGGGGGGACGATGAGCAACAACCGCAATGACGAATTCGATTTTGATGACGACATTTTTGGAGACGATAGTAGTTCCGGCGGTTTCGATTTTGGCGATGACGATGAGCTGCCTCCGGTAAGTTTCGGAGACGAAGTCGATGACATGCCGATGATCGAAGACGAACCGGAGCGCGGCGGAGCGAGCCGAACGTTCATTGCGCTGGCCCTCCTCATGATCCTCGTCTTCATCGGTGGTCTTGCGCTTGTCATTTTCCTCATCACGCGGCCGACAGGCCCCACGGATGCTGACCTGACCGTCACTTACGTGGTCGCCTTCAACGCCACGCAGGAATCGTTCCTCCAGCAGACGCAGACCCAGGCGCGCGCCTTCGAGATCATGACGCTGACGGCGATTTCGTTCACCGATACGCCGTCGCCGACATTCACGCCCTCGGAGACGCCCACCCCCACTGAACCAGCGGATACGCCGATCCCGACCCTGGATCAGACCGAGATCGCCGCAACGCAGATTCAACTGAATTTTGCGGGCACGGCAACCGCGCTGGCAGGTCAGCAGTTGATCGTCACGCCGGAACCGCCGCCGCTGATCAGCGATTTTGACCTGACCGCAACGGCAGCCGCGCTGATCGTGCCAACGCCCGATCTCGCCGCTACGGCTGAGGCGCTCGCCTCACGCCCGCCGACTGTGACGCCCACCAGCGCGCTGGGCGCGATCAACCAGACGGCGACCGCTATTGCCGGGGCGTTCCTGACCGCGACTGCACAGGCAGGCGGCGGCATCGTGACTGAAGCCACGCCAGCCCCCGAAGGTCAGCCAACCGCCGGCGGCTTCCTGCCCATCCCGACGCCGAGCACCCTGCCCGATACTGGTCTGTTTGATGATCTGGCAGCGACTGGCTCCGGCGGCATCATCGGCATGAGCATGATGGCGTTCGGACTGGTCGGGCTGATCGTGGTCGTGCGCGCCTGGCGGGCGCGCCTGGCGGAGATCGACCGCCGGCGGCAGCGCCAGCAGATCAGCGAAGCCCAGAAGACAGAGCAGTAGCCTTCCCTTCACAGTTTCTGACGCACCCCTCACAAACACGACGTGAGGGGTGCTTTTTTTGCTTTTCTTCTCATGTTTTCCCACGTGAATGCGGTACACTTCTGCCAGCGTCCATTTGGCGGAAATGACCTTCCACCCATGCGATTTGATACGCACCGCGTGAGCGCGTCGCTGGTCAGCGCCCTACAGCGCGCGCGTCCGCTCGTCGAAGTCACCGATCATGGCGGCGACATCATCCATGCGCGTCTCTCAGGCGGAGACATGGTGTATATCTACCTGATCGAGAACCCGATCACCGTCTACGAGATCCGCACCATCGTTGAGCCGAACTCGCACAGCGGCGTCGCCAGTCTGTTCATCCTGTGGGGCGAACTCCTGCTGCCGGCAGCCGGCATGCGCTATCGCCCGGATGACTGGATGGCGGCTTTCCTGGCGCTGCATGGCGACAAGATCTACGGATTCGATCCGTATCTTGCAGAAGATGACTACATTTTTCCGGTCTACTTCGACGGCTCCGGACACGAACGCCTGACCCGCTACGGCGCGCCGATTCGCGCGGCGCAGCTCAACTGGGTGACGGTCGAGACACGGCTTCCCGGATTGATCGGCAAATGGCGCATCGCTGATTTTGAGCCGCGCCTTGCCCGGCGTGAAGCCGATGACGAGCTGAAGCATTTCTATGCGCTGCTGGGGCTTTCGCGGCGGCGCGCCGCAACCCGTGAGCAGGTCAAGCGGGCTTACCGGAAGGCCGCACGGCGCATTCACCCGGATGTGAACGACGCGCACGATGCTACCGCCCAGATGCAGCGCCTGAACGATGCCTATCTCCGCATCCTCAGATCGCTTGATCCATGAGGGAAACAGCGCATGCCCGTCGATTTTGCCTGGTACGACCCTGAACAGCGCGTGATGCGCTACAGCCTGACTGGCGACTGGGACTGGAGTCAGTTTCACAGGACGCTGCGCCGTTCCACCCTGCGCTTTGACGAAACGTCGGGACCGGTCAGCGTCGTGATCGACTTCCGCAGCAGTTCCCGCCTGCCCGCCGGAGCCATCGGCCATCTGCGCAGTGCGCTCAACAGCCTGGCGCATCCACATTTCAGCGGGCGGGGGGTGCTGATCGGTATCGAAAGCCCGGTGCAGGCGGCGCTCGGCGTCCGCGATGGCGCGCTGCGCACTGCGGGCGGTATGATCCATTTTGCGCCGGATGAGGAGACCGCGCACGCGATCCTCAACCGGTGAACTGGCTGAAATCGCACCCCACGTCACAGGAGTATCTGCCATGTCCCCACGCATCCTGCTGATCGTCATCATCCTGCTGACCACGGCGTTCAGGCTCAGCGCGCAGGATGCGCTGCCTGCCTTCCCCGGCGCAGAAGGATTCGGCGCGATCGCCACTGGCGGACGCGGCGGGCAGGTGATCACCGTCACCACTCTGAACGCAGAAGGCGAAGGCTCGCTTCAGGCCGCGCTCGACACGCCAGGTCCACGCACGATCGTGTTTGCCGTCAGCGGCGTGATCCCGGCGGCAGCGCGCATCCGTTATGGCGATGTGACGATTGCTGGGCAGACGAGTCCGCAGGGGATCACTGTGCGCGGCATCGTCTGCGACGGGCATTACGAAGTTGACGACTGCCGCAACGTGATCATCCAGCACCTGCGATCGCGCCCTGCGCCTCACCTGATGCCTGCCGAAGGCTACTACGACGCCCTTGACGATGCCCTGCGGATCGACGGCGCGCGCGAGATCATGATCGATCATCTCTCGCTGGCGAACGCGACGGATGAAGCCGTGCAGATTTCCATGGCGTCCAGCGTGACGATCCAGAACACGATCATCGCAGAGACGATCGGCGACCATCACCGGCTCGGCGGGATGCTGATCAACTACTCGCACAGCCAAAGCCCACAGGACGATCTGAGCATTCACCATAATCTGTGGTATCGGATTACCGAGCGTCTGCCCGAACTGAGCTGTGAGCTGACGCGCGGCTTTGGCGATGACGACAGCGTGGAAATCCCGTCCTTCTGTGGGCAGCAGCCGCTGAACATCGAGCTTTCCAACAACCTGTACTGGGACCCGGATCGAACGATCACCTATGGCGATAACGACGCGGGCGGATACGGTCAGCCAGAGGCGGGGCGTTTTCTGCTGCGGCTCAACTGGGTGAACAATCTCTACATGGCGCGCGCGGATTTCACACACGGGATGATCCTGGACAGTGTGCCGGGGCAGCCCGACAATGTGATTTACGCGCGCGGCAACCGGATCAACCTGTATCCGCAGTATGAGGATATGCAGCTTGCCTACTGCTGCAACGATTTCGATCGCTATCACCCCGTGGAGACACCCATCCGGGCTGCAATGCAGGATGAGCGGCTGCCCTTCCCGCCCATTACATACACCGAAACTGACGCGCTGATCGATTACATGATCGCCAATGCCGGCGCGTTCCCGGCGCTGCGCGACGCGATGGATACCCGCTTCATGGAGGAAGTCGCCCTCGGCGAGGTGCTGCCGCTGGAGCGCGGCGTCGCTGGCGCAAACGATGCATTTGAGGTAGCCGGCGCTGTGATACCGCCGCCAGCAGACAGCGACGGAGACGGCATGCCCGATGCATGGGAAGCCGCGCATGGGCTTGATCCCCAGCAGCCGGATCAGAACGGGGTGGCGGCATCCGGCTATACCCATCTGGAGACGTATCTGCACGAACGGGCGCGCGAGGTCGAAGGGCGATAGGGCTTCATCACGCGGCAAAAGAAAACCCCCTCATCAGTGCATGACGAGGGGGCTGGTGCTGAGAGTCTGTGTGTGCGTTAACGCACGCCCATCGCAGCGCCAAGCGTGATGCACGCCAGGCACTGATTGGCGCGGACGATGGCAAAGCCTGCCTGTGGGTCTGCGCCATAGTTGGTGTTATCCACATTCCACACGATGAACAGGCGGACGCGACCGCTCTGACGCGCCAGCGTCACCGCGCGCGCCAGCCATTCAGCCTGTTCCTGTACGCTGGTATTGGCAGCCCAGGCGAAATCGGGCGGCAGAGGGCCGAAGCCTTCCGGCGAAAGATAGCCGATCTCGGTGAAGCAGAGCGGCTTGTTCGGGAAGACGCTGGCATACAGATTGACCATCGACGGGAAGTAGCGCGTGTAGTGCGAGCTGTTGCCGCGCGGATCGCCGCTGGTGGCATCGGGCGGCAGAATGCCTTCGTTATAGTGAATGCCGATGCAGTCTGCGTAGGAGGCTGCGCCTGCCTGCGCCATGCCGCGGATGAAGGCGTTGTCATCGCAGCCGTTGCCAGTGCATGCCCCGCCAAAGAAACCCGTCGGCGCAGGCGCGCCGCTGATGACAAGCACGTTCGGGTTGGCACGCTTGATGGCCTGATAGGCCAGGCTGAGCATCTGCGTATAGCCCGCCGGGCTGATCTGCCCGCGCGGCCACTCACGGTCGATATTCTGCTCATTCCAGACTTCGATACCATCCGGACCCAGCGCCGCCACACCGCCGAGGAAGTTGGCGAAATTCTGGTAGTACTGCGACGGATTTGCGCCAAGCTGCCCCGGATCGCCGACGATGCCGAGCAGGATACGGAAGCCACGGCTGCGCGCCGCGTCAATCGCGCCCTGGGCGACACTGGGACCATCTGTGCCGTTCCAGCGGATCTGAATCTTCGCCCACGTCATGCCTGCGCCGCGCATCTGATCCGGGTAGGCAAAGCTGAAGACGTGACCACCCAGCTCAAACCCGCCGGTGGGTCCCGGCCCCGGAGCAATGGTTGCGGGCGGAGGGCCACCCGGAGGCGGCGTCGGCGCAGGGCCGGTTGCGCCCGGAATCTGGAGCACCTGCCCCGGATAGATCAGGTTGGGGTTGGCAATGCCGTTCGCCTGCGCGATCGCCTGTACGGTCGTGCCGAAGCGGCGCGCAATCGAGTTGAGCGTATCGCCGCGCTGAACCGTATACGTGCCGCCGGTGGGTGGCGCAGTCGGCGGGACGCCTGTCGGCGGCACACCCGTCGGCGGCGGTGTAGTGCCACCGAGCGGGATGATCAGGCGCTGACCAGCGAAGATCAGGTTGGGATTGGCCAGATTGTTCGCCTGGATGATCGCTGTCACGCTGACGCCATAACGCCGCGCGATCGTGGCGAGATATTCGCCGCGCACCACTGTATGGATGGTCTGCCCGCCGGGCGGGGTCGTCGGCGGTACGCCGGTGGGCGGCGGCGCGGGAGGCTGCTGCGACGTTGGTATGACGAGCTGCTGACCAACGTAGATGATATTCGGATTGCTGATGGCGTTCGCCTGCGCGATCGCGGTAATGGTCGAGTTGTACCGCAGGGCGATCGTGTAAAGCGTCTCACCGCGCTGGACAACGTGGATGGTCTGTCCCTGTGCCGCTGCCAGCGTGACGCTCAGGGCGAACAGCGCCAGTAACAGCGCTCCGATCAAGGCTAAACGTCGCATAAAAAGTGCCTCCTTAGTAAGGAATCTGGAGAACCTGACCCGCATAAATCAGGTTCGGGTTGTACAGTCCGTTATACGACGCTATCAACTGCCATGTGGTTCCATAGCGCGCCGCGATGAAACGCAGTTGATCGCCGTGCTGCACCACGTATCGCGCGATGCGCGTGCCCTGTCCGGGGATGATGTAGAGGCGCTGTCCGGCATAGATAAGGTTAGGATTGGACAAACGATTATTAGCAGCAATCGCGTAAATTGTTGTGTTATAGGCGGCGGCAATCTGCCCCAGGCGGTCGCCCTGGCGAACCGTATACCAGAACGCGCCTGCTGCCGGGGGATAGGTGGGCGGGTTGACGACGGCGGAAGGAATGACGAGCACCTGCCCGGCATAGATGTGATTCGGGTTGTAAATATTGTTAGCTGCGGCGATCGCCTGGACGGTCGTGTTGTAGCGTACTGCGATGCGCAAGAGCGTATCGCCGCGCTGCACAACATAGGTTGTTGCCTGCGCGGACGCCAGGAGAGGCGTCGCCAGAAGCACCAAAAGGACGAGAGCGAAGGTAACTTTTCTGAACCGACGCACGACGACCTCCCTAATAATTCAAATAACGGGATATCCTTGCCTAAGCTTACTTAAGACTATAACACAATCCCGCAGATTTGTTGCAAATTCGTTTGTAAAAATGGTAAGGCGACAGCGCCACGCCGTTGAACGGGAAATCTTGCACAAATCGGTCACTATCACCATGCCCCGATCAGAATTCCAGCAGTGTTTTTAGCAATTTCTGACAGTGTGTTAGCACAAATTTTGTTGAGTATTCACCCAAGCCTGTCAAAAAGCGGACTTTTATAATTCGTTACATCAGTAATTTTGGTGATTTCCCACAATTCAGTTGACTCAATGGAGATCGTCATGTCGACAGAGAAGTCCCTCGTACCACCAGACAGCGCACTAAAATCAGGCGCCGCACTTATAAAATGGGCTAAAGAACAAGGCGTTCAGGAAGTTGACGTCAAATTTGCGGATATCCGCGGGGTTATGCAACATTTCAGCGTGCCCTTTGTCAACTTTGACGAAGACGCCTTCACGGAAGGTCTGGGATTTGACGGGTCGAGCATCCGCGGCTTTCAGACGATCGAGCAGTCTGACCTGAATCTGATTCCCGATATTTCGACCGCCATCATCGACCCGGTTCCTGCCGCAACCACGCTCAGCATGATCTGCGATGTCGTCGATCTGGATGGCAAGCCCTATGCGCGCGATCCGCGCGCCATTGCCCGCCGGGCTGAAGCCTATCTCAAGAGCAGCGGCATCGCCGATGTCGTCTACTTCGGTCCTGAGGCGGAATTCTACATCTTCACCAGCGCGCGCTGGGCGACGGCTGAAAACGGCTCGTTCTACGAAGTCGATTCGTCCTCAGGCTTCTGGAATACCGGCGAGGAAGGTCCCAACCTGGGGTATCGCCCGCGCATCAAGGAAGGCTATTTCCCCGCCCCGCCCACAGACAAGC
Source organism: Anaerolineae bacterium CFX9 (assembly GCA_030263515.1). GTDB lineage: Bacteria > Chloroflexota > Anaerolineae > Aggregatilineales > Phototrophicaceae > Flexifilum. The sequence continues at coordinate 13,476 of SZPD01000042.1, forward strand.
TCCAGGACCTGCGCGCCGAGATGACCCGTGTGCTGATGTCGGCTGGCATCCCGGTCGAAGTGCATCACCATGAGGTCGGCGGCGCAGGACAGGCGGAAATCGACATCCGTTTTGCGCCGATGCTCCAGCAGGCAGACCGGCTCCAGCTCTACAAGTACATCATCAAGAACGTCGCCTACAAGGCAGGCTACACTGTGACGTTTATGCCGAAGCCGATCTTTGCCGATAACGGCTCTGGCATGCACTGTCACCAGTCGCTCTGGAAGGGCAGCAGCAACCTGTTCTTCGACAAGAATGGCTATGCCCTGCTGAGCGAAACTGCGTTGCACTATATCGGCGGTATCCTCAAGCACGCGCCCGCCATTCTCGCGTTTGCCGCGCCGACGACCAACAGCTACCGCCGTCTGGTTCCGGGCTACGAAGCGCCGGTCAACCTGGTCTATTCTGCGCGCAATCGCTCGGCGGCGATCCGCATCCCGATGTACAGCAGCAACCCGAAGGCGAAACGCATCGAGTTCCGCGCCCCCGACCCGACGGCCAACCCCTACCTGGCCTTCTCGGCGATGCTGATGGCCGGTCTAGATGGGATCAGGAACAAGATCAATCCGGGCAAGCCGGCAGACTACGACCTGTACGAGAGCAAGCGCCGCACGCCGACCGTGCCGGGCAGTCTCGCCGCCTCGCTCGACGCGCTGGAGCGTGATCACAGCTTCCTGCTGGAAGGCGGTGTCTTCACGCGGGATTTCATCGAGAGCTATATCAGCTACAAGCGCACCGCCGAAGCTGATGCTGTCGCCATGCGTCCGCATCCCTACGAGTTCACCCTGTACTACGACTTCTAGACCGCACCGTGATGCCCCTCACCGTGCAGCGCAGCCCTGTTCCGTATGGAACAGGGCTGCTTTTTTTGCCCGCACACGCGGAAGCACTGATGTAAATTTCGCATATTCGCACTTGCTGCACTAGAACAAAAATGCTACACTTATGGAATAAACGGTATCGTCTATAATGACGATACAGACAGGTTGGACATTCCATCGGAAAAGGACGGCGACCCTTGGCGAAGCGCGCGAGCAAGGAACCCAGAAACGAGATCATCGGCTCCAATACCCAGATGAACCTGGGTGAGGAAGCCCGCAAGAAGGCGCTCGATAACACGCTGGAAGAACTCGACAAGCGCTTCGGCGAAGGCGCGGTCGTCCGGCTGGGCGAATCGACGCACATGCAGGTTGATGTCATCCCCAGCGGATCGCTGACTGTGGATATCGCTATCGGCGTCGGCGGCATCCCGCGCGGGCGCATCACCGAAATTTACGGCGCGGAAAGCTCCGGCAAGACGACGCTCTGCCTGCATACGATCGCTGAGGCGCAGAAACGCGGCGGATTGTGCGCCTTTGTCGACATGGAGCACGCGCTCGACCCGGTGTATGCGGCACGGATCGGCGTCGATGTCGATCGTCTCTATGTCAGCCAGCCAGACACCGCAGAACAGGCGCTTGAGATCACTGAAGCGCTGGTACGTTCCGGCGCGCTCGATGTGGTCGTGCTGGACAGCGTTGCCGCGCTCGTGCCCCGCGTCGAGATCGAAGGCGAGATGGGCGACAGTCACGTCGGCGTGCAGGCTCGCCTGATGAGCCAGGCGCTGCGCAAGCTCTCCGGCGCGATCAAGCAGTCGAACGTGGCCGTGATGTTCACCAACCAGCTCCGCGAGAAGATCGGCGTCATGTATGGCAACCCGGAAACGACGACCGGCGGCCGCGCCCTGAAATTCTATGCCAGCGTCCGCCTGGAAGTGCGGCGGCTGGAGTCGATCAAGGGCGGCGGCGGCGAAGTGCTGGGCAACCGCACGCGCGTCCGTGTGACGAAGAACAAGGTCGCCCCGCCTTTCCGCGAAGCGGAATTTGACATCATGTTCCTGGAGCGCGGCATCAGCAAGGTCGGCGAGATCCTTGATCTGGCGGCTGATCTGGGGATCGTGGAGAAGCGCGGCGCGTTCTACCGCTACAATGATGGACTGCTGGGACAGGGACGCGAGAACGCCAAGCAGTATCTGATGGAGAACCCGGCGATCGCCATCGAGCTGGAAAACGGCGTCCGCGAGAAGTATGGGCTGAACGCGATCGTGGCGCAGGAATAAAAACCTGCGGACATCGGCGTTAAGTGTGATGCGCAAACAGCGCCCGGCACGCAATCGAGAGGTATACTCTCGCTCTGCGCAGCCGGGCGTCTTTTTTTTGAAATGGAAGCGAGCGGAAGGCACGAATGGATCCTCACGACGACCTGTTCGATGATGACGAGCTGGATGATGCCATCGAAGCGTACTGCGTGCGCTGTCGCGAGATGGTCACGCTGGAACAGGCAGTCGCGGTCTGGACGCGGCGGGGTGTTCCAGCTACACGCGGCGAGTGCGCCCTGTGCGGCGGCACGGTCTTCCGCATGGGCAAGACGAGCGCCCATCTGCGGCTGGAACGTCCCAGCGCTGTCCAGGTGGCAACCAACACGCGCGTCCGGCTGCCACAGGAAACGATCTACATCGTCTTCCCCGCTGAGGATGAAGCCTTCGCCGAGCAGTTGGCGGCAGATCTGCAAAAGATCGGGATCGCCTGCTGGCTGCATGAACATCACCCGCCGGATGTCAACTGGGCGGGCAAGGCACACCCGGCACTACAGGAATGTGTGCGGATGATCGTCGTGCAGTCCAGCGGCGCGCTGGGGATAGAGAGCGTGACCGCCGCATGGCAGTTTTTCCGTGAAAAGCGCAAGCCGATCGTGATCGCGCAGATCGGCGCATCAGAACCGCCGGACGCGCTGCGCCGCACGCCGCGCTTCGATTTCACGACCGATTATCGGACGGCGTTCCGCCAGATGCTTCAGGCGCTGCACACCTGAAAACGAACAGGCGCGCCTCTTGTTTTTGAGAAGCGCGCCCGTCTTTAAATGTGAACAGGATGGGATGAACTACGAGCCGAGAAGTTCTTCCCGCGCGATGATGGCAGGCGTGAAATTCGGATTGAAGCTGATCGCGCCCGCCAGATTGTTGAGCGCGCGGTCACGCTCGCCCATCGCCGCGCGAGACAGCGCCGCGTAATAGAAGGTCTCCTCGACATACTGACCGCCGCCGTCGTTCAGGTTGGCCTGCGCCAGCGCGATCACATCCGAATGACGCCCTTCGTGATAGTAGGCCTCAAATGGGCCGAACTGATACCACATCATGCGCCAGGGCAGGCCGAGATTGCGCGCCTGATCGTAGGCGGTCGCCGCTTCAGCATACATCCCAAGCTCGACGAAATTCGTGCCCATATTGAACCATGCGAAAGGATCCGTCGGCGTGGCGATGGCTTCCTGGCGCGCAGTTTCGAGCGCATTGATCACGTTCTGCCGCTCATCAGCATCTGTGCCGAGCAGCGCCAGCAGTTCTGCCTCGCGGCGAACATCATACAGAACGATGTAGAGACGGTTGAAGTGACGCCAGTAATAATCGGTTTCCTGATAGGTATACGGGTAATTCGGCCCGTGATAGCTGTCCTGGGTCGTGATGCGCTGCGCGGCATCGTCATAGCCCGTGATGAGCAGATAGTGCCCCATCCAGCCGAGATTATCCGGCTCATACCCCGCCTCGATGATGACCGGGAAGTTGTTCGACAGCAGCAGTTTGATTCGATCGAGCGTGCCGCCATAGCGCATCAGGGCGCGCACATTGCCGTCGAGCACGTCGTTGACATAGGCAACCATCTGCCACGGGCTGACGTTCTTGTCTTCCCCGTTCGGTTTCATCCAGTTTGCCGCCGGGGTCTGATCGGTCGTGCCGCCGAAATAGGTCAGCCCCATCGTCATCGTCGCCGGTCCACAGTTATTCCACTGCTGCCAGATATGAGTCACGCCGTTCAGGCTGTACGCCGGGGGGATCGACTGCGTGGCGCTGGTGACGGGCGCTGTCTGCGCGGTGGCCGCGCCGGTCAGGACGGCGAACGTCAGCGTCAGCAGGAACAAGCGAACAAACAGTTGTTTCATCGGGTTAAGTGCCTCAGTCCATAGATTGGCTGTCATTGAGCATTATACCGGTTCCGCCGGTAACTTTCCTGACCCAGAACTGACGGTCACGGTACGACTTGCCCTCGTTAACGCTCAGCAATATTCTGGGAAATTGTCGTAATGTCGCGTATATTCTAGGCGATGTTACCCGAACTCTGGGTAATCTGGAAG